>JAAYFC010000139.1 GCA_012728435.1 Clostridiales bacterium
ACCATCTTTGGCCAGATGCTTGGCTACATCAACTCAAGAGGGCGCCACAAAAAGAGCGGAAAGCTGGTGGAGCAACTGGTGTTTATCCCCTACCTCATCCCTTCCATCGCCTTTGGCGCCATGTACCTTGCCATGTTTGCCGCACCAACAAAGGCCAACATCTTTGGCATGGAGATCACCCTCATCCCCTCCCTCTACGGCACCTTCGCGGTGTTGGTGCTGGTATCCATTGTCAAGCATCTGCCCTTTGCTTCCCGCGCGGGCACGTCCAACATGCTGCAAATCAGCATGGAGTTGGAAGAGGCAGGACAGCTTGCCGGCGCAAACTTCATAACGCGCTTCTTTCGGATTGTCTTCCCGCTGGCCAAGAATGGCTTCATGAGCGGGCTGATGCTCATCCTCATCAGCATCATGAAGGAGTTGGACCTGATCATCATCCTGATGACACCCACACAAGCCACCCTGCCTTATATGGCATATACCTATTCCACAAGCGGTTTCCAGCAGCCCGCCAGCGCAGTCGCCATTGTGATGTTTGTGATGGTGTTCTTCTTCTACTGGGTCGCGAACAAATTTTTCCATGCCGATATTGCCGGCGGACTGGGAGGTTAAGATGAGCAAAATTGTCTTGCAGGGCATCAACAAGTTTTATGGCACCAACCATGTCTTAAAAGATGTTGACCTCACCATCAAGGATGGGGAGTTTATGACGCTGCTGGGGCCTTCCGGCTGCGGCAAAACCACTACATTGCGGGTCATCGCGGGCTTGGAAAGGCCGCAAAGCGGCGTCATCACCCTGGATGACCGGGTGATTGTCAACACGGAAGAACAGTATTTTGAGCCGCCCGCCAAACGCGGGCTGAACCTGGTGTTCCAGTCCTATGCGCTCTGGCCGCATATGACGGTGTTTGACAATGTGGCCTTTGGCCTCAAGGTTGCGAAACAATCACGCGCTGAAATCAAGAAGCTGGTGGACAGCGCCCTCTCCCGCATGCAGATTTTAGAGTATGCTGGGCGCTACCCTTCGGAGTTGTCCGGCGGCCAACAGCAACGGGTGGCCATCGCGCGGGCGATTGCCTCCTCCCCCAAGCTATTGCTGCTGGATGAGCCGCTTTCCAACCTGGACGCCAAGCTGCGCATTGACATGCGCAGTGAGCTCAAGCGCCTGCATCAGGAGATGGGCACCACCATCATCTACGTGACCCATGACCAGGTGGAGGCACTCACCCTGTCGACGCGCATTGCCATCTTCTTTGAAGGCGTGATTGAACAAGTGGATACCCCGATGGAGGTCTACCAGAACCCTGCTACCCTGCGCGTAGCGAACTTTATTGGCAACCCCCGCATCAACCTGCTTGAGGGCAAGGCCAAAACTGACAGCAAGCAGCTGACCGTCACCAGCGCTTTGGGCACCCATGTCTTTGCCAGGGAGCAGTGCGCAGTCTTCCCTGAAAACACGGCCTTTGACTGCACGCTGGGCTTTCGGCCTGAGCAGATCACCATTTCCCGCCAGGAAACGCCAGACGCGGTACGCGCCATCGTGTACTCGGTGATGCCAGCAGGCTCTGAAACCTTAATCCAGCTTTCCTTATCAGGGCAGACCTTCCTGGCCAAGCAACTGGGGATCAAACGGTATGAGACGGATGAAACCGTGTACATCACCGTGCCGCAGGAGCTGCTGAACATATTTGACCAGCGCAATGGCGCGCTGATGAAACCGGCAGACAGCGAGGAGATGTAAAACACACCTTGCTTTTTGATAGATAATTAAAGGAGGACACCTGGAATGAAAAGAACCTTACTGCTGCTTCTATCCCTTGTAATGGCGCTGTCACTGGCAATCACCGCTTTTGCCGGGGACGAAGAAACCAAATGGGCACAGGACAATGGTCTGCTTTTGGATGAGAGCATGGACGAGCTGTACGAGAAAGCGAAAGCGGAAGGCAAGTTGGTGATCTCCACCATCTCCAGCCGTACCCAGAAGGTTGCCAACGCGTTCATGGAAATGTACCCGGGCATTGATGTGGAGGTCTATGACATCTCCTCCGGCGTACTCAAAGAGAAATTCGTCACCGAGTATGAGTCTGGCATCTATACTGTGGACATCCTGCACTCCAAGGAGCAGGTGGGCGAATACACCTTTGAGCTTTTCAAGGAAGGCTGGCTGCACAACTACCAACCTCCCTCCATCTTTGGCAATGTGCCGGATTCCTACAAGACCTTAACCCCGCTGATGCTGGAGTTGAACCTGTGGTTCTACAACACCGAGGTGTACGACAAGAGCCCCATCACCTCCTGGTGGGATTTGACAAGGGAGGATTGGCGCGGGCGCGTGGTCTTCCAGGATGCGGCAAGCAACGATGCCTACTGCGCCGCGCTGACCGCGATGGTGCAGCACGCGGACCAAATGGCAGAGGATTATGAGAAGGTCTTTGGCGAGCCCATTCAATTGGACGCCGACGAACCCAACGCAGGCTATGCCTTTATCAAACGATTCTTGGCAAACAACCCCGTCATGGCCAAGGGTTCTGACGAGGTGATTGAACTGGTTGGTTCCAAAGGACAGACCAACCCACCGGTGGGCTACTCCTCCTCTGTCAAACTGCGCAAGAAGGATGAAGGCTTTGCCATCAACTACGGCCCCAAGGAGATGCAAGTGGCAAACGGCATCCCCGCCTTAAACTTCATCTCCATCGCCAACAAGGCTAATCACCCCAATGCCGCCAAGATGTTCATCAAATTCTGGATGGGCGGCGAGGATGGCAAGGGCGTTGGCTACGCCCCACTGGTCTCCCTTGGTTCCTGGTCTGTGCGGCCGGAGAATGAAAGCGCAGAAGGCAATATCCCACTGGCTGACATCCCCCTGTGGGAGGTTGACTTTGACTATATCTACATGAACATTGAAACCGTGCGGGATTACTGGATCACACATCGCAACTGATTCGTCATCCTTATAAGACTGGAGGGCAAACGCCCTCCAGTTTTATATTAGCTGTATTTTAAGAAGACATCCTTAGATTTTATTGAGCGCTGTCCAAGCCCTTTTTCTGTTTATGCTGCGGCATCAGCAGCGACACCACATAGCCGATAGCAGCGCCCAGCAGCGCCGTTGTGATGTAGCCAAAGCCATTGCCCCCCAGGGGAATCACCTTGATGATATGGTTCGCATAATCCTTCAGACCAGGAATATATTTGAGAAGTAGAATCAATGAGAAGGCAATGGTGCCCAGCATAGCGCCGCGGTAGAAGGCATCGCTTTTGACGAAACGGTCAAACAGGTTGAGTAATATCAGCACGATGCAGATAGGATAGATGACTTCCAGCACTGGCGCAGCTAGAGAGATGATGCCCTCCACCCCAATGAGGGAGACGGCGAAGCTAAACAGGGTGACCCCCAGCACCAGCATCCTGTAGGGCAGTTTGCCTTTGGATAACTTGTTGACATACTGCGCAAAGGTAACGGTTAAACCAGAAGCTGTGGTGAGGCAGGCGAAGAAGATAATCACACCTAAAATGGCCTGGCCAAAGACGCCAGCCAAGCGGTTGACCGCCGTGGTGAGCATCACAGTCCGGTCGGTGATGCCCTGTAAAAAGGAGCTGCCCGACGCGCCAATCCAGGTATAGGCAAAATACACCAGCCCCAGTAAAGTGCCCGCAATCAGCGCCGCAATTAGGAGAATGCGGTGCTTTTCCTTGCCCTCATACCCTTTCTTAGCAAGAAGCATCGCAATTGACGCGCTGATAACCAGCGAGCCGATGCCGTCCATGGTTTGGTAGCCGGAGGTAAAACCATAATAAAAAGGCGCTTCTGTGAGCGTGCTTTGAACCGGTGTGCCGATTGGATTGATAAAGGAGAGGATGGCCAGCAGCGTTAAGGCCACAATCATCACCGGGGTTAAGAATCCCCCCATGGTGTCCAGCACCTTGCCCTCTGAAATGGATAACAGAAAGGACAGCAGGAAGAAGACAGCGGAGGTGATGGCAAAGGCAATGGGGAGTGAGGTGCCTTCCGGCAGGAAGGGCAGCACGGACATCTCCGTCGTGGTGGCTGCCGTGCGCGGAATGGCGAAAAGTGGACCAATCATGATGAGGATAAGCAGGTTGAGCACCTTGCCAAAGGTGATGGAAAAACGACGGCTTAGCTCATTGCTGTCGCCCCCCACCTTGGCCACTGCCACCGCGCCTAAAATGGGCAGACCGGCCCCTGTCAGCACAAAGCCAAGGGCGGCTGCCAACCAGGAAGATCCCGCATGCACCCCGGTATAGGGGGGGAAGATAATGTTACCTGCCCCAAGGAACATCGCAAATAACGCAAATCCTGCAATCAGGGGATCCCTTCTTCTGTGCATGGCGGCTGACTCTCCTATTCCTACCTGCGCAAAAGCACAGGAACTTATTGATTTTCACACAAAATCTGCCAATAAACTGACTACATTTTTAGACTTTCCACGGTCATCATATACTACCCGCAAGGCCATTTCAAGGGGATAAATGCAAAATAAAAACATTTTTGACGATGTATACAGCCTTAAAAGAAACGCTTCCAAAAGAAGGAAGCGTCACGTCTGTTTCCGGAGATTTGCTTACAGCAACTCCCCGCACTGATTGCAATACTTGGCGTCTTCTGGGTTGAGGGTTTCGCAGCCGCGGCAGCGCAGCATCACCTGCGGCGCCTCTTTTTGGTCCTTGCCTTCCGCTTCATGATAGCCTGCTACAACATCCTTCACCATGCCGCCAGCCATATGGGTGTAGGGGGCAAGGTCTTCCCGCGCTTTGTCCGGGTCCAGCAGCACCCCTGAGCCTGCCAGGCCTTTTTTTGCTATGTTGGCAATGATTTGACCAATGAAAACCATAATGAACCCAATAATCCCACGCATAATGGGCGGGCTTTCAAACCCGCCAAAGGCAGTAGAGGACATCTGGGACGCGGCACTGACGAATACGGACAAGAAAAGGATAAGCCCGATGCCCGTCATGCCCATGCCCACGTAATACGCAAGTTTACGGTGGTTTGAGATTTTGCTCCGACCCTGTTGATCTGACTGTTTCATACGCCAAGCCTGCCTTTCACGGCGATGATATACCTGTTAAAAGACGCTGTCAACGCTTGTTTCCATTGCAAAAAGACGCGAACCAAAGAGAAATCCCGCGTGTTGGACGCGTCAGGATTTGTGGCGGCGCATCATCAATCTCTTTTTCCTGTTTTTACTTGGGTCTACTTTAAGTAAAATGACCTTGTCGCCTTCGATCAGCTGGGTGTCCCCCAACGGCACAATAATCTCGCCACGGCTGCGCTGTACCATCACAATCAGGGTGTCAGACGGCAAGGCCAAATCCTTTACCGTTTGGTTGACGAACCTGTGCCCCGGCGGGATGGTGAACTCTGTCAGATCGTGGCCGGACTGGTCAAAATGCTTTTCACCACCCAGGACGACGCGGTCATATTCCTGCAGCACCACATGGCCGCGGGGGACGACCGTTTGGCCATCACGTTCGATTTTAGCCACAATGAAGTCAAATACCAGCCGCAGGTCCTTCACCTGCAAGCCCACCAGGTCGCTGCCCGGGTGAATCTGTGTTTCCAGGAAGCCTAGCTCGGCCTTGTCCTGGTAGTGGTTGAAGGTTTTAAGCACCGTGTCGTTTGGATCGAGCATCTCAAGCTTCCGGGATGCAGGGGGCATTAAACTGCCCTGAACCAAGGAGCTCAGCACACAGATGCCAAATACGATGTGATAAATATCCATGGAAAAAGGCACCTTGCTATTGACCACCAGGATGGCGAAGGCAATGGCTGCCGCCCCTCTGATCCCTGCAAGGGACAGCATGTGCAGCTGGTTGCGTTTGAGGTGAAAGGGCAGCATCAACCCCCAGACCGACAGCGGCCGTGCCAGGATGGTCATGAACAGCATGATGAAAAGCGCAATGGGGAAAGCCTGAAGGAACTTATGAAAATCACTGAGCAAACCGAGCACAAAGAACAGCGCAATCTGCATGATTTCAGAGAAGCCATCAAAGAAAAAGACGACCTCGCGCTTATCACGAAACTCCATATTGCCAAGGCGGATGCCCAGGATGTACAGCGCCAAATAGCCGTTGCCGCCCAGAAGGCTTGCGGCCGCGTAGGTAATCAGCATGGCTGCAGCCATCAACACAGAGGATAGCCCATCAGGCTGCGCGTTGATGCGCCTGAGATATTTCCCAAACAAAAAGGCAAAAACAAAACCTACCAGCAGCCCCAGCGCGACCTGGGAGAGAATCAGCAAAGGGATGGACAGTTCTGTTCCCATGATGATGGACAGGAAGACCATGGTCATGGTGTAGGCGGTTGGGTCGTTGGAGCCGCTCTCCAGCTCCAACAGCGATGCGCTGTTGTATTTTAGGTTCAGGTTTTTGGAGCGCAGGATGTTGGACACGCTGGCGTAGTCAGTCGAACCCACGATGGAGCCAATCAGCATGCCCTCCAACAAGGAGAAACCCAGCACAAGGTGGCAGAACAGCCCTGTCAGCAAAGCGGTGGTGATAACCCCCAGGCTGCTTAGGATGATGGCTTCCTTTGCCACCGGGCGTGCCATATGCCAGTTGGTGCCAAAGCCGCCGTAGAACATGATGACCATCAAGGCCACCGTCGCTAAGCCGTCGGCAAATTCATAATCCTCAAACTTCAGCCCTAGCACGCCAAAGCCCATGCCAAGCACAATAAACAACAACAGCGCCGGGATGCCGTGCTTGTTGGATAAGCGGATGGCAAGCAGTGCCAGAATTAAGATGATGCCGATGATAAGGTATTGCAAGCTGATTCTCCTGGTGCGTTCGCTGACGGCGCTTCCCTGATGAAACCTGCCGCCTTGTGACGTCTCTCTTATCTTATCAAAGAATGCGCGCAGGTCAACACAGGGCGCGGTATAACAACACTTGATTTGCTTTTAGGCCGCAGCATTTTGGTCTGTTTTTGCGGTTTGGCAAGAAAATTGACGCTTTATCCTTATTTTGCTTGACAAAAGCGGAATGATTTTATAAGATAATTTTTGCGTCAATAGGCTCATTAGCCCCGAGACTATTGAACTTCATGGCAAACCTGCGACCATCAGGCAAGCCACAACACAAGTTTCGGAATCATCAAGGAGGAGTTTCGCTTGAATACCTATATGGCGAATGCGCAGACCGTAGAGCGCAAATGGTATGTCGTTGACGCGGACGGCATGGTGCTGGGGCGTCTTGCCAGCCAGGTTGCCAACATCCTGCGCGGCAAACACAAGCCCACCTACACCCCCCACGTAGATTGCGGGGATTATGTCATTATCATCAACAGCGATAAAGTCGTTCTGACCGGCAAGAAGCTGGATCAGAAGGTTTATTATCATCATTCCGGCTATGTCGGCGGCTTGAAGGAAACCAAGTATCGTGAGCTGATGGCCAAGAAGTCTGACTTCGCGGTGAAGCACGCGGTGAAGGGCATGCTGCCCAAGGGCCCGCTTGGCCGCAACATGCTGAAGAAGTTGTTTGTCTATACCGGAAACGAGCACCTGCAGCAGGCCCAAAAGCCTGAAATGCTTGCTCTTGAACGCTAAGAGGGAGTGAAAGAACATGGCAGATATTAATGCAGTAGGCCGCCGCAAGAAAGCTGTCGCGCGCGTCCGCCTCGTCCCCGGCAAGGGTGACATCATCATCAACAAGCGCGAGCTGGATGACTACTTTGGTCTTGAAACCTTAAAGATGTCCGTCCGCCAGCCCCTGGTGCTGGTGAACGTGACCGGCTTTGATGTGCTGGTCAACGTCAAGGGCGGCGGTTTGACCGGCCAGGCCGGCGCCATCCGTCACGGCATCAGCCGCGCGCTGTGCAAAGCCAACCCCGAGCTGCGGGGCGAGCTGAAGCGCGCAGGTTTCTTAGTCCGTGACCCCCGAATGAAGGAGCGCAAGAAATACGGCCTCAAGGGAGCCCGCCGCGCACCGCAGTTCTCCAAGCGCTAAGCTAGCTAGCCAACTTACAAACCCCGCACTTCAAAAGCTGCGGGGTTTTTGCTGTATCTGACACAATGGCTATCCCAAATCCGCTTCCAGCAGCCTTCGGCACTCTTCCAGTTTCGCCTTCTCGCTCAAGTCCAGCTCAGGTATTTGCGGGTCAATCTCTTGCAGAGCCTTCAGCACGATTTCACTGATGAGATACCGGGCAAACCATTTGTTGTCCGCCGGCACCACAAACCAGGGCGCGTCCTGTGTCGCGGTGTGCTCCAGCATCTGCTCATATGCCTTCATGTACTCATCCCAGTAGGTGCGCTCATGGATATCGCCGGCGGAGAACTTCCAGTTTTTATCCGGCTCATTGATCCGGTCCAGCAGCCTTAACCGCTGCTCCTCTTTTGAAACGTTCAGGAAAATTTTGATAATCCGGGTGCCATTTTCATGCAGATGGCGTTCAAAATCCCGAATCTGCCGATAGCGCCTGTCCCAAAAGTCATCCGTGATTAAATCGGGCGGTAGTTGGGAATTGCGGACCAAGTCATGCACCCGCGCGACCAACACATCCTCATAATGCGAGCGATTGAAGATACCAATCTCGCCGCGGCGCGGCAAGGCCTTGTTGATCCGCCAGAGGAAATCATGATCCTGCTCCTCGCTGGAGGGCACTTTGAAGCTGACCACCTGGGTGCCTTGCGGGTTAAGCCCGCTCATCACATGACGGATGGCGCCATCCTTGCCGGCTGCGTCCATGGCTTGCAATACGATCAGGAGGGAATGCTGATCCTCCGCGTACAGCTTTTCCTGAAGCTTTGCCATTTTCTTGATGTTGCCGGGAATCTGGACATCCTTGATGTGAGATTTGCTGAGGGATTTGTCCGCCTTATTGGGGAAATCGCCCAAATTGACAGGGCCTGTCCCTGTTACTTTGAATTGACTGATATCCATAACAAAACTCCTTTCCATGCTTTGATTATACACATGAAAAGGAGGATTGAAGAATCATTTTGATTTATTGCTTTACATGACTGGCCGCAGGCAACTGATGCACCAGACCCGCGCGCCTGAGCGCAGGTAACAGGGCGGTGAACAAAATGGGCGCGACAATGACAGCAAACAGACCGTTGACCAGGGAAGATGTCAGTTTGCTAATCAGCATGGGCGCGATGGTATTCTCCGGAACAGCCCGGACCCAGCGCAGCATGATGTAGTTTTTGGAAAGATACAGCGCGATGTACGTGACGGCGCCGACCAAAGCGCCCAGCACCAGGCCCCGGCGGCCTTGGGCCTTCCCCCAGTTGCTGCTCACAATCAGCCCGCACACGAGCGCCATGGTGCCTTTTGTGATGAAGGTAATCCACGCCTCCGCCGCGTAAGCCGGATAGGTCAGGTCAAACAAAGCGGAGCCCAACCCAGCGATGATGCCGCCCTGCAGCCCGCCAAACAGCATGCCAGAGAGCAGACAGATGGCATTGGCCACATGCAGACGGGAAAATGCCGTGGGGATGCTGATGTAGTTGGAAACCATCACCACAGCCACCATCATGCCTGCCAGCGCCAAACGGATTGTTTGGTTTGTTCTATTGCGTGCCATTGCGTCCTCCTTGACAGTTCCTGCGAATTGTTTATGATGATAAAACAAACTGGTATTTTGTAAAGTACCAGAAACTATCTATTTTTAAATACCAGAGGTGCCCTGTGAGCGATTTAACACCTTCCCTGGATCCTGGCAGCCCGCTGCCCCTGTACGAACAGCTGTACCGCTCCATCTCCCGGGACATCATTATGGGGAGAATACAAGGCGGTACCAGGCTGCCGTCCCGCCGCGCGCTGAGCCGGCATCTGGGCATCAGCGAGCAGACGATCAGCAACGCCTATGCGCTGCTAAAAGCGGAGGGGTTCATCAGCGCGAAGGCGCGAAGCGGGCTGTTCGTGGAGCGGATGCTGCCCTTAACGGAAGCCCCTGTTCATCCAGCCCCTCACAAAGAAAAAGATGAGGCGCTTATACGCTTTGATCTGCTCCCCCAGTCGACCGACATCAGCCTTTTTCCCCGCAAGCTGTGGGCGCGCCTGATGCGCGAAGCGCTGCTTGATGAGCCGGATTTGATGAAGCGGGGCGACCCTCGGGGCGAGCACAGCCTGCGTGCCGCGCTCTGCGCTTTTTTATATCAGTTTCGCGGGGTTCAAACCACATTTGAACAGATGGTGATTGCCTCTGGGGTTGATCAGCTGCTTCTTGCCATTTGCGCCCTGTTTAACCGCCCGCTGCGCATTGCCTGTGAAGACCCGGGCTATACGGAAGCAGCGCGGGTCATCCGGCGTGCGGGACATACACCTGTCCCACTCCCGCTGGATGAACACGGCATCCGCATTGACACCCTGATGAAAGAGGATGTGGATTTGGTCTACATCACCCCTGCCCACCAGTTTCCCACCGGGATTAGCATGCCTGCCAGCCGGCGAGCGGAGCTGCTTCACTGGGCGCAGGAAAGGACAGGCCGATACCTGATTGAGGATGATTATGATTCCGAATTCCGCTACGCGACCAGGCCGCTCCCAGCCTTGCAAAGCCTGGACGCCACGGGCAAGGTGATTTATCTGAGCACCTTTTCGCGATCCTTGGCGCCGGGGCTGCGCATCGCTTATATGGCGCTGCCCAAGGAACTAAGCGAAGCCTATACCAAAACAGGCCTGCGCAGCGGGGAGACGGTCACCCGCTTTGAGCAGCACACCATGGCACGGTTCATCCAGGAGGGCCACTACACCCGCCATCTGCGGCGCGCAGGCAACCGATATCAAAAGCGATGCGAGCAATTGTGCGCGCTGCTTTCCCAAATCCCGGGCAGTTTCCTGTCCGGGCAGGAGGCAGGGCTGCACTTTTTGTTTGGGATTAAAGGAAGGACGGAAAAAGACCTGCTGCAAAAAGCAGCAGACCGACATATCCCGCTTCAGGGGCTGCAAGGCTTTTGCCAGGATGTCCATTTGATGCCTGCGCTGGTGATGGGCTTTGGCGGGCTTGAGGATGAGCAGGTGGAAGAGGCGGTGGCACTGCTGCGTATGGCCTGGTCTGTTTAAACGATGAAAAACATGCTATGATTGAGGCAGTTACAAGCGCCTATACCAAAGGAGAGCCTTATGCAAACAAGGATTTTGAATGAAGGGCCGCTGCACCACCGCAACGGCCATTTGACCGAAACTGGCTATGCCATCTCGCAAATCAAAAGTTATGACAGGGAGCGCATCAAATCCCCAAAATGGCGGATTAAGGAATGGGATTATTACCTGGTTTGTAGCGACCAGGCTGCCATCGCCTTCACCATCGCTGACAACGGCTATATGGGCATGTGCAGCGTCAGCCTGATTGATTTTACTGAAAAAACACAACACACCCAAAGCTTTATCAGCTGGTTCCCCATGGGTAAACTGCGCCTGCCCGCTTCCTCTCAAAGCGGCAACAGCCGCGCCGCGGGGAAAAATTATGAGCTCAATTTTGTCACCAAAGGGAACAAGCGGGAAATTTACGGGCATATCTACGATTTTAAGGAAAAAGGGACGCAACTCCTGTTTGACCTGGAGCTCAAGAGCCCGCCCCAGGACAGCATGGTGATTGTAACCCCCTTCCACAAAAAGCCCCGACATTTTTATTACAACCAAAAGATCAACTGCCTGCCAGCGCAAGGCCGGGTCATCTTTGGGCATCAGGACATCTACTTCTCCCCGGTCACCGCCTTTGGCGTGCTGGACTGGGGACGCGGCGTATGGCCTTACAGCAACCAATGGTACTGGGGTTCCGCCTCCGGCATTGTGAAGGGACGCGCTTTTGGCCTAAACATCGGCCATGGCTTTGGGGATACTTCAAAGGCAACGGAGAACATGCTGTTTTACGCCGGCAAGGCATCCAAGCTGGGCCAGGTTCATTTTGAGGTGCCCAGGATACACAACAAACCGGATTATATGGCGCCCTGGCAGGTAACAGAAGAAAATGGCCGGCGGGACCTCCACTTCCAGCCCATCTTAGACCGGGCGGCACATATCAACGCCGTTTTGCTCTCCTCGGACCAGCACCAGGTTTTTGGCCGGTTCACCGGCACAGCAAAGCTGGACGACGGTATAATCTTAGATATTGATCATTTGGTTGGGTTTCTTGAAAAAGTGAAGAACAGATGGTAAACCATGCATGAAAGCGGGGCCGTTAACCGTTTGATAACTGAAGGCGATGATGAGGCGATGAAGCAGCCCTACGCCTTTGAGCGTTTGGAGTAGACGCAGCCGCAGTAATCCTGTCGGTATAGGCCAAACTCCCGGCTCAGCGCGATGGAGCGCTGGAAGCCTCCCCGTTTTTTAAAATCGCTGGGCAAAAAGGGCACGCCGACGCCTTCCCCTATCCCCTGACCCAATTCATTGAGCACAGCAGCGTCCTTTCGAGGGCTGATGGTCAGGGTGGTGGTGAACCAGTCACTTGACAAGTCCTTCGCCTTAAGCGCGCTGTTTGACAGACGCAGCCTGAAGCACGCCAGACACCGCGCACCTCCCTCCGGCTCCCCCGTAAGACCATTGACGACCTTTTGGAAGGATTCCGGATCATAGGGCGAGATGATGACGCGGGACACAAGGCCTGACTCCAAAACCAGGCGTTCCACCTCCCGCGAGCGCAGATCGTGCTCCGCCTTTGAATCAAGGTTGGGATTATCAAAAAAGAGGGTGATGTCAAACACGTTCGCCAGGCGCTCCAGCACCGCGCTGGAACAAGGCGCGCAGCACACATGCAAGAGAAGCTTTGCCTTCTGCCCGCTGCGCTCCACCTGAAGCATAATCTGTTCCATCTGACTGTTGTAATTCTTCCGCTCTGCCATCTCCATTCCTCCTGTGTGCATCATAGCACATCGTTTAAAGCAAGTCAGTCAAGGTATACTAAAATTGTAAGAACCTATCTGAATTGACCATGTTAGAAGAGGTGTAAAGCATGAAAAACGCAAGACAAAAAACTCTTTCGCTGATGCTGGCGCTCATGATGCTGCTTGGCATCGCGGCGATCCCCGCCCAGGCTGATGGCATGATGATTGTAGGCGAGGTCACCGTCATCGGCTCTACCAGCGTTAATTTACGCAGCGGCGGCAGCACCGAATACCCTATCATCGCAACCGGCAAATCAGGTGAGCTTTTCAAAACCACGGGCCAGGTGGAAACTGGCTGGTATGAGATCATCTTACCGGATGACCGGATTGCCTATATCAGCCACAAGCTGGTCTACTTCTTAGCCTACCCCACTCCCATCCCGATTGGGGCACAGTACACCATACCCGTGTACTATATGACCCCCCAGGGGCAAAACATCAAGACCGTCAACGTCCGGGTTTCCCCCGGCCAAAACGTCATCACCGCGGACGACAGCCAGGTGCCGGGTTACCGTTTGGTGAGCACACGTAGCATCTATGTGCATGTGGACAGCACAGGCAAGGCCGTCCCCAACGGGGTCATCTTCAACTACGAGTTGGCCTATTCCCAGCCTCCCCCCACCGCTGTCCCGGTACAGCCAGTCTATGTCCCGATATTTTACAAGGACATCTATAACCAGGTCGTCGCCAGTGAATACAGACAGCTTAACATGGGCACCCAGCTTGTAAAGGCAGATGCCAGCAAGTTGCCGCAAGGATACTATGTTTCTGGCGCAAGCGATGTGGTGGTAGTGGTCAACAGCAACCGCACCGTGACGCCCAGTGAGGTCAGCTTCATTGTCAGCCGCACACAGCCGGTGACGCCCCCTCCCTCTACGTTTTATGTACCAGTCCGATACCAGGACGAAGCGGGCAATGTCCTGCGCACAGCCCAGGAAGCGGTCCAGCCAGGGTATACCACCGTGACCGCCAATGACAGCATGGTGCCCTCGGGGATGGAGCTGACCACGCAGCGCAGCATCGTGGTGTATTGCTCCAACCAGGGCGTCACCTTCCCCAGCACCGTCATTTTTACCTACCGCACAAGTGTCACAGCCAATGTGCAGATTCTGTACCGAGACGCGGCGAACAACCCGCTGTTTAACGAAACCAGGCAGCTTGCGCAGGGCACCCACACCATCATAGCGGATGACAGCCGTGTGCCCAGCGGCTACCAGCTGCAGGGCAGCCGCAGCGTCCAGGTCACCGTCTACGCCAACGGGGTTGCCTCCCAAAGCCAGGTGGTCTTCACCTACGGCATGCCTGTGAGCGCACAGCTTTTGGTTGAATACCGCGACACCGATGGCAGGACGCTTTACACCGAGCAGCGTCTCTTAGGCACTGGAACGCACACCATCACAGCCAATGACGGCAAGATTGGAAGCGGCTATACCCTGCAAAGCAGCCGTAACGTCAATGTGACGGTGTACCAAAACGGCATGCTGTCCCAGGACCGCGTGGTCTTCCTGTACGCCAAGCCTGTCAGTGCCGCAGTGACCATCATCTACCAGGACAACACGAACAAGGAATTTTTCCGACATACCCTGACCTTCTCCCAGGGGGCCTCCACCGTCAGCGCCAATGACGGGAGGGCACCAAGCGGCTATGTGCTGCAAAGCGCGCGGCATGTGCAAATCAACGTGAACAGCGCGGGTGTTGCCACCCCTTCCCAGGTGGTCTTCACCTATGCGCCCCCCGCCCCGCCCGTCACCGTCAACGTGCCGGTTGTTTACAAGGATCAGGACGGCGCCATCCTTCACTCCACCACGGTGAGCGTCTCCTCCGCAGCGCCGCAAAAGGTGACCGCGGATAAGAGCAAGGCGCCCAGCGGCTATGTGCTCTCTGGCGCGCCTGCTGTGACAGTGACAGTCAGTCCGGATGGGACATCCAGCCCTTCCCAGGTGGTCTTCGTCTTCCGTGACCCCGCCACCATTACCGAGGCACAGATGCTGCCTGATTACCAATCTTTCCGCCTCACAAGCGGAACACAAGCCGTCTATTCCGGCCCGGGAACCAATTATTACCGCGCAGCAAGCGGTAAGGCTGCAGTTGGCGGAGGCAGCCTCAGGGTGTGGGGAACAGTCGGGGATTGGGCGCTCATTGGATACGGCCTTTCCAACAACCTCTACCGCATTGGCTATATGCAAAAATCCGCCTTACCGCCAGACCTTGTTGTGCCTGAGCTTTACTTTGGCAGCCAAACCGCAAAAATCACAAGGGATGCTGTCGTCAACGACGACCCCATCATCAAACCTGTAAAAATCTTCGAACTCAAACCAGGTGAGACCGTCACCCTGCTGGCTTATCTGAACGAAACCTGGGCATATATTGAGACCTCCTTCAACGGAAGCCCAATCCGCGGCTTTATCAGACGAACCAATATGGCCGTTCAGTAAAGCGCTGCGTTACACAAACCCGGATGCGCCGCATTCACCCGGATGCGCCGCATCCGGGTTTCTGTTATACTTATATGCAGGAAGTTCATAAAAACAGGAGAGGAATCGGATATGCGGATTCATTTTTCAGGTTTGAGTAAGCAGGAGCTGGCCCGGCGCGAGACCCTGTTCCACGTCGCCAATGGGTACCTGGGCATGCGCGCCAGCTTTGAGGAAGGCGTGCCAACGGAGCTGCGGTCTGTCCGGGGCACCTATATCAATGGCTACTATGACAGCGCGCCCATCCACTATGAGGAAAGGCTGTACGGTTTCGCACAGACCCAGCAGAGCATCGTCAACATCATTGACGTGCAGGGGATGGACATTCTGCTGGATGGAGAGCGCTTCAGCTGCTTTGAGGGAACGCTTGACAACTTTGAGCAGCAGCTGGATATGCGCCGCGGCGTGTACACAAGGGACATCACCTGGACCTCTCCAAAGGGGAAGCAAAGCCGGCTTGTGTTTAGCAGGCTGGCCTCTTTTGAATTGCAACAGTTGCTCCTGATGCAAGTAGCGGTTACACCGCTGAACTGGTCAGGCACAATCCGGATTGCCTCCTCCCAGCATGGCGACGTGGTGCAGGATTATGACCTTAACGATCCGCGCAAGGCCTCTGTTGGCAAAAAGATGATTGATGTGAAGGAAGCCGTGATTGTTGATGACCTTATGCTGATGACTGCCAAAACCACGCAGTCCAAACTGATCATGGCAAGCGCGGTGGCTCATCAATCTCTGGCGGAACTACAAAGGGGTTACACCGCAAAAGGGGAGGTCAATGAGGCCGTCTTTTCTGGACAGATCAAAGAAAACGAGCCGCTGACCCTGAGTAAATACTGTGTGTTCACAGATGAACGGCGTTTTGCGCAACCACGGGAGGCCGCCCTTAAACTGATTGTACAGGCACGGGAAACAGATTTTGAAGGCTGGGTCAAAAAGCAGGAGGATTTCCTGCGCGCCTTCTGGCGTCACGCGGGCGCGTCTGTAACCGGGGACGAAGCACTGAACGCTTCCCTCACCTGGTCCATGTACACCCTGCTGGCCTCCGCAGGAAGGGACGGCATCGGCAACATCGCCTCCAAGGGCTTGTCCGGTGAAGGGTATGAAGGCCATTATTTCTGGGATACGGAAATCTATATGTTCCCCTTCTTTTTGCTCACCAACAAGGATATCGCGCTACAACTGCTAAAGAGCCGGGCAGCGATGCTCCCTGCCGCGAAGGCACATGCAAGGGAGATGGGACATCAAACAGGCGCGCTGTATGCCTGGCGCACCATCACCGGCAGTGAGTGCTCCGCCTATTTCCCATCTGGCTCTGCGCAGTACCACATCAATGGCGCGGTCGCGCGCGCCTTTCTCACCTATTATCAGGTGACGGGGGACCTGGCCTTCATGGCGAAAACCGGCGCTGAAATCCTGATAGAAACAGCGCGGCTATGGATGGACGCAGGGCATTCCCATAAAGGGCAGTTCCGCATTGATAGCGTGACCGGACCGGATGAGTACAGCTGTGTTGTGAACAATAATTACTACACCAACCGCTCTGCGCAGGATCACTTAAAGGGATTGGTCAAGCTGTGCGCGGACCTGCAGGAGCAGGGATTGCTTGATCAGGTTATTGAGAAAACCGGGCTTGCGCAGGTGGAGCTGGATGCCTTCTGGAAGGCGGCCACGTCCATGTACCTGCCCTTTGATGAGGAACTGGGCATCAGCGCGCAGGATGACGCCTTCTTAACAAAAGCCAGGATGAACCTTGCCAACATCCCGAAGGATAAATTCCCCCTTTTGCTGCATTTCCATCCCTTGTATCTGTACCGGCTCCAGGTTTGCAAGCAGGCGGATACGGTTCTGGCGCATTTCCTGTATGAGGAGGGCGAACCTGAGGAGGTCATCCGCAAAACATATGACTACTATGAGGAGATTACCACGCATGACTCCTCGCTGTCTGAGTGCATGTTCTCCATGATGGCAGCGCGCACTGGCCAGGTTGAGAAGGCCTTCTCCTACTACCGCGCAAGCGCGGTGCTGGATTTGGAGGACACCCACGGCAATACGGCGGACGGCATCCACGCTGCCAACATGGGCGGCTGCTGGATGGGAATTGTGTTTGGCTTTGGCGGCCTGCGCCTGCACCAGGATGGCCTGGTCTTTCGCCCCTGCTTGCCTGATGAACTAAAGGGCTATGCCTTTAGCATCACCTATCAGGGCAACCTGATTAAGGTAAGGGTTGATTCGCAAGCCGCGCGCTTTGAACTGCTGGAAGGCCAAGGCCTGAACATTACCGTGTTTAATCAGCAGCATATGCTCAAGGATACATTAAGCGTTCCTTTGAATGGGTAAGGTAGATTTGTACGCAAAACACGACAGGAGAACGCATGAAAACCAACGGTAACCACAACAACAAGCACGCGCTGGCCTTCATCATCTTTGGCGGGACCGGGGATTTGACCCACCGCAAGCTGCTGCCCGCCCTCTACCACCTAGTTGCTGAGGAACAATTGCCAAAGGAAGCCCGCTTCCTGGCGATTGGCAGGCGGGGCTTAAGTGGGGAGGAGTACCGGGCACAAGCCTATGAGTCCATCAAAGAGCACTCAAGAACCAAGGTGGATGAAGGGCATCTGACGCGATTTTTGAATCAGGTGCAGTACCATCAGATGGAGTTCATCAGCGAACCTTCCAGCTATCTGGGCTTCAAACAGCGGCTGGAGGGGCTAGAGGGTGAATTCACCCTGCCGCCTGTGCGCCTGTTCTTTTTAGCTGTCGCGCCCGAGCACTTCAGCCCCATTGTCACCCACCTGCACGAGAACCAGCTGGTTCAGCGCGGCAATCCTGACCACCGCGTGATGATAGAGAAACCATTTGGCTCCGACCTTGCCAGCGCCCGCATGCTTAACGCCACGCTGTCCACCGCCTTAATTGAGCACCAGGTCTACCGCATCGACCACTACCTGGGCAAGGAAATGATCCGCAATATTTTAGCCCTGCGCTTTGGGAACACCTTGTTTGAGCCGCTGTGGAACCATCATTATATTGACAACATTCAGATTACCGCCGCGGAGGACATCGGGGTTGCAGGCAGGGGCGCCTACTATGAGCAATCTGGGATTTTAAAAGACATGCTGCAAAACCACCTGCTGCAGATGCTGGCCCTCATCACCATGGAGCCGCCGGCGGATCTGATGCCTGAGTCCATCCGGGATGAAAAAGTCAAAGCCCTGCGTGCGCTGCGGCGGTATGAGCCCATTGGCGCCTGCGAGGGCATTGCCCTTGGGCAGTACGGCGCAGGGCAGATCAAAGGCAAACCTGTGCCCGCCTACCGCGAAGAGGAAAACGTGAACCCCCGCTCCCTCACCCCCACGTTCATCGCGCTGCGGGTGCGTGTGGACAATTTCCGCTTTGGCGGGGTGCCCATCTACATCCGCGCGGGCAAGCGCATGGACAAACGGCGCACGCAGATTGTGATTGAGTTCAAACGCCTGCCTGGCATCAATTTCTATGAGGAGTTCAAGATCCAACCGCCCAATTTGTTGGTCATCTCAGTACAGCCGGATGAGGGCATGTATATCCAAATCAACGCCAAGCGCCCAGGCAATGAATTTGTCGTGGATCAGGTGGAGATGAACTACGCGCAAAGCAGCCGGTTTGAGGGCAATGTGCCTGAGGCGTATGAGCAGTTGATTCTGGAAGCATTCCGCGCCAACTCCTCCCTGTTCACCCGCTGGGATGAGCTGGAACAATCCTGGAAATTTGTGGAGAGCGTGGAAAAGATATGCACACCAACGGCAGACAGCTACCCCAACTATGCAGCGGGCACCTGCGGTCCTAAGCGCGCGGACAGGCTGCTGATGGAGGACGGCCGCGCCTGGCACGAGATTGATTTAAGCAGAACCAACCCAACTGGTTAGAAAGGCAAAAGAATGAGAGTGATTGATATCTCCATGCCCATTCACCGGGATATGCCGGTGTACCGCGGCAGGGCTGAGAAACGGCCCACCCATCACCTGGACAAGCAGATGCCCTATGACAGCATCAACGAGACCAGCATCAAAATGAACCTGCACACCGGCACCCACCTGGACAGCCCCCGGCACATGATGGCGGATGGCTGGACGATGGAGGACATGCCGCTTCACAAGCTGATCACCAAATGTAAGCTGTTTGATTTAACACAGGTGCAGGACGCGGTTACAAAGGATGATTTGGTCAATCTATCGATTGAGAAAGATGACTTCATCCTGCTGAAAACCCAGAACTCCTTTGGGCGGGTCGGTGATGCGAATTTTGTGTACATCCGGCAGGACGCTGCGGAGTATTTGGCACAGATAGGGATTAAGGGCATTGGCACGGACGCCCTGGGTGTTGAGCGCGACCAGCCTGGTCATCCAACGCATTTGGCCTTTTTGAAAAAAGACATCATCATTCTGGAAGGCTTGGCGCTGGCAAACGCGCCAGAAGGGTCGTTCACACTCATCGCGTTGCCCATTTTGATAAAAAATGCGGAAGGATCCCCGGCGCGCGCTGTTTTGATTGATAATTTGTCAAATTCAATTTAGTACTTGTCTATATTCATTAAAATCTGACAGGTTGAATAATCTGTCAGTTTTTTATGCTTGACAAACAGAAAAAAATTTGGAATATTATATGTGATATTAAACGATTAATTGTCCCGAATCCCACCTAAGACGCGATTTGTTCATGCTATCCCGTTGATTTCGGCATGATTGCGCATAATTTTGACCAAACAGGCACCTGAAAATCCCGTTTGGCGAAATCGTGAAAATCAGCATGACCAGAAGGCGCATCAAAACACCGCCGCAGAGAGGAGGAAAGGATCCATGCACAGAATCCGTGATAAATGGCCGGGCTATCTGCTTGCCTTCCTTCTCATCGGCGGAATCTTCCTTTGGGTTGCCTTGTCCGGCAGCGGCAGCACCTTCGCAGAGAAGTACGCGGGCGTGGACTTTGAGCAGTCCATCATCGGCATTGGCCGGGAAAACACCTATGCCCTGTACTTGAAACAGCACGAATCCCAACAGAATATCTCCGCGCGCTATGAAATTGACCTGATGGATTATGACAGCCTGGGCGAGGTAGAGGCGCAGGAAATGGACGGCCTTCCGGTGCTGTTTGCCGGCGAGGGATCTGACATTACCTGGACTGTGGATGTACAGGAAGCGGGCATGTACCAGTTGTCCATGGCGTTTATAACAGTACCCTCCCGCGGCGTGGACATCGAGCGCAAGCTGTACATCAATGATGAAGTCCCATTTTTAGGAGCGGACACCCTGATCTTTACCCGGATGTGGACGGACGCAGGGCCGGTGCGCACCGATAACCAGGGCAACCAGATCCGCCCGGCGCAAAAGGAAGTCTTTGGCTTACAAACAACGGATTTTAAAGACGCCATGGGCTATGAAAGCGCGCCTTATCGCTTCTACTTTAAGCAGGGTGAGAACCGTATCCGCCTTCAAGCCACCAATGAGCCGGTGCTGATGCGCAGTTTAGCGATCACCCCAGTAATTGAACTTGCGGATTATGAAGCATATCAAAAAGAGTACGCACAAAAAGGTCAGGCAATAGAGGGTGTCCTGCTGGATTTACCAGGCGAGCACGCACAGCTGCGCTCCAGCCCTTCCCTTTACGCGCGCTACGACCGCTCCTCCCCCGCCACCCAGCCCGGCGACTTGAGCCGTGTGGTGCTCAACTACGTCGGCGGGGATCCTTGGCGTATTCCCGGACAATGGATTGAGTGGGATGTGGACATTGAGGAAGACGGCTTTTATCAGATAACCATAAAGGGCCGCCAGCGCTATCAGCGCGGCAGCAAATCCAGCCGCATCCTGTTGATTGATGGCGAGGTCCCTTTTGCTGAACTCTCCGAAATCCCCTTTGAGTTTAGGAATGCCTGGGAGATGAAAACCCTGGGCGATACAGCGGGCACCCCCTATTCCTTCTATTTCAGCAAGGGCAAGCACACCATCCGCCTGGAAGCCGCCTTGGGTGGCATGGGGCACATTTTGACGCAGCTGGATGACAGCGTCTTCCGCCTCAACCAGATATACCGCAAGATTTTGGTTCTAACCGGGGTAAACCCGGATACCTTCCGAGATTATAACCTGCACCAGGTGTACCCTGAGGTCATTGATGCGATGGCGCTGGAAAGCAGCCGGCTGTACAAAATTGTGGACGAAGCCGCTTCCTATACCGGCCAGAAATCCGATAAGATCGCGGCCGCCCAAACGCTGGCTACGCAGCTGGAGGAGTTTGCCAAGGATCCCTACCGCATCACCAGCTCCTTTGTGAACTTTAAAGACAATATCACTGCGCTGGGCACCGCCATGCAGGCGATGAGCGAAATCAAGCTGGATGTTGACAGCCTGTACATCCACAGCGCGGACATGCTGCCCAAAACACAGTCTGAAAACGCGCTGACCGGGCTGATCCATGAGACCAGGTCCACCGCCATCTCCTATTTTGTGGATTATGATGCCTTAGGGGACGTGTACACGGATGAGGCTGCGCTGGACGTTTGGCTGCTGACCGGCCGCGACCAGTCCACGGTCCTTAAAACCATGGTGGACGACAGCTTCACGCCCCAAAGCGGCATCAAGGTCAATATCAAGCTGGTCGACCCGACTGCCCTCTTGGGCGCGGTGGTCGCCGGCAATGTGACCTGCCCCCCAATCCTTGTACCAGTCCGAGAGTTAGTTGAGATATAATCAACGAAACAGGAGGAACTGAAAACATGGCAAGGAAAGCATATGGGGTAGAACAAATCATTGTGAAGCTGCGGGAGATTGAATTACTGTGCAACCAAGGCAAGACAATTGCCGAGGCAGCACGCCAGGCCGGCATCACAGAACAGACCTATTACAGATGGCGTAAGGACTATGGTGGCATGAACAGCAC
>JAAYFC010000140.1 GCA_012728435.1 Clostridiales bacterium
GGAAGGGCCCCCGATCAGCAGAACCATCCAATCTCTCGGCGCGTTTATAACCATGCTGTATACTCTTTGAATCCTTCCGTCATGCTTTGTCGCGGGATTCACCGCTTGATATCATGTATCATTGCCTTTCTCCATCTACTTCGCCGTTCAATCGCTTATTATATCTTTTTGTACCATACGGTCAAGGACTTCAGTCTGTCTGATCAGGATTGTGTAAATTTTGTTTTCTCTTGTGTCTTGCGCAGTGCCTCATGTCAATATGAGCGCGAAGGAATAATCGATGCCTCACATATATTGAGTGCGAACCCTGTCGAGCGCTAGCAGGAAATTTCTGCGGAGATTGACAGGGAGAGGCCGCCATGCCAGCCTGCCGGCGGGGTCAGCCCCGAAGGGGATGGCCCTTGATCTGACCTCGCATGGCGGCAGAGGCTCCCTGTCAATCTGAAAAGCAGAACATTTCCGGAGGAGTGGGTCATGTCATCCATCAGGCACTGGTGTTCCTGGCTTTGACAACAACGCGGACACCGGCTTTCTGTTTGTTCAGCCGCCCTTGCCTGGCTTCCTCAACCCTGGCAATCAAGTGCTCCGTTTTCTCCTGCGCAAGACCCGTCAACATGCACTGAAGACGCACAATGTTACGGGTCAGCTCAGCCGGATTGACAGCTTTCCTTCGCTCAATCAGTTCAAGTGTCTGTTGAGAAGACAAGACTTCTGCCTGCAGCAGCCGTGAAAACGGTGTTTGCGGCTTATCATAGACACGCTTGCGTCTGCCAACTGCGTCCTCCGTCCAGGCGATAGGCTTTCTGGTGGCGGTAAAGTAGTTCATCTTGATACATACCAGCTCCCAGAGAGCACCTAATACCTTGCGTTCTTCCTCCGTGTCATAGCGATAGTAAAATCCATAGCGTCGGACAACATGGTTGTTCTTTGACTCCACATGCGCTTGATCGTTCTTTTTGTAGGGCCTGGCACGGGTGAAAAAGATATCCCGGCCCGCCGCCCATTCAACCACATCGTAGTTGATCAGCTCACTGCCATTGTCGCAGTCCAAGCCTTGAACCTGGTAGGGGATTGCCTCTATGGCCGCATCCAGAGCTGTACGGATGTGCTTGTGCGCGTTATTGCGCATCGCTTCCATATGAACCCAACCTATCGCCACGTCAGTCAAGGTGAGCGTTCTGGCAAACTCTCCTTTGAGCGTAGGGCCGCAGTGCGCCACCGTATCTACCTCAAAGAAGCCGGGTTCCGAGGATACTTCGTCACCTGCTTTTCGGATCTTGATGCTGTTTCGCAGCAGGACGCCCGGCTTGGTGGTGCTAATTCCCCTCAGGCGAAGGCGGTCCCGCTCTGTCTTCAGGTACCGGTCCACCGTTGCCGCGCTCATGCTGTGCAGCTCTTTGCGGACTTCCTTCGTCCAGCCGTTTTGACCCGGCACCAACTCTCCATGAGACTCCAGTGAGGCAACCCACTCGGGAAGGCCTTCTACCAAATACTTCCCGCAAGGCATGCACATGATGCGCCACAACCAAATCAGCTTCTCTCTGGAAGCTGCGCTGTACTTGCTCGGCCGACTCCTTCTTCGGTCTATGCGCTCGATGTTCTTACTTCCCAGAGTTGGAGAGGTCAGATACCTTCTGGCTGTGGATCTGCTTAATCCCGTGCTTTGACAGAAGTTATTAATGATCCCTGTCTTCTCGGATTTCTTTGCCCGATGGTAGCCCTCTTTGAGTTGTTTTGTGACCTCGATTCTCGTAACCATTGATACTGCTTTCCTTTTCATACTTTGAGCATACACTTCGCGCTCATTCTTATCTGAGGCACGACTTAGTCTTCGCGCTCATTATATGTAAGGTACGCCGGTCTATTGACAATCTAAGCCTATAATGATAATGTATTCACAACTTCATATCGGTTTGTTTCCGAGCTTCAGCGCCTAAAAGCATCTCTCATGGCGCCGAAGCCTTGCCCCGAAAGGGGCAAAGGGCTGGGGCAGAAACGCCC
>JAAYFC010000141.1 GCA_012728435.1 Clostridiales bacterium
TCATAAGGAACAACACCCCTTTGTTTCATGCCTTATTATACCATATAACCCCCAAATTCCCTTGAATTTACTCACTATTCACCAAATAAAAGTCAAAATCCCAGCCGCTCGGAGCCGGGACTTTGTCTTCAGTCTGAAGCGGCCGCATGGCCGCTTTTTTGTATGGAGTGAAGCGGGCAGGCTTCTTGAAACACGCTAAAATTCGTGATAAAATTGGCCTGACAGAAGGAAACAGGCTATGGACTTGTTTGTATAATTAAAACACGGAGAGTGACATGAAAAAAGCACGGATGATCCTGGATCGTGATTACGCCATCGGGCAGATTGACAAGCGCCTGTATGGGTCCTTCATTGAGCATCTGGGCCGCGCCGTCTACGGCGGCATCTATGAGCCGGATCACCCCACTGCAAACCGGCACGGCTTTCGCAGGGATGTGATTGACCTGGTGAGGCAGCTGGATGTGCCCGTGGTGCGCTACCCCGGCGGCAACTTTGTATCGGGCTTTAACTGGGAGGATTCAATCGGCCCCCGGGAGAGCCGCCCTAAGCGCCTGGATTTGGCCTGGGCCACCACGGAAACCAACGAGGTGGGCCTGCACGAGTTTGTGGACTGGGCACGCCAGGCCAATTCCCAGGTGATGTACGCGGTCAACCTGGGCACACGGGGTCCGGATGCCGCGCGCAACATTGTGGAGTATGCCAACCATGCTGCGGGCAGTTATTGGAGCGACCTGCGCATCAAAAATGGGGCACGTGACCCTTTTGGCATCAAGCTGTGGTGCCTGGGCAACGAGATGGACGGCCCCTGGCAGATGGGACAGAAGACCGCCTACGAGTACGGCCGGGTGGCCAATGAGGCGGGCAAGCTGATGAAGTTGGTGGACCCCACGATAGAATTGGTGGCCTGCGGCTCCTCCGCCTACACCATGCCCACCTTCGGCGCCTGGGAGTACGAGGTGCTGGACCAGTGCTATGACCAGGTGGACTATGTGTCCATCCACCGCTACTACGGCAACCCCACGGGGGACACGCCCGGCTTCCTCGCGCGCAGCATGGACATGGATGCCTTCATCAAGACGGTGGTGGCCATCTGTGACGCGGTGGGCGGCAAGAAGCACAGCAAGAAGAAACTGATGCTCTCCTTTGAC
Organism: Clostridiales bacterium; assembly: GCA_012728435.1. Taxonomy (GTDB): domain Bacteria; phylum Bacillota; class Clostridia; order Christensenellales; family Aristaeellaceae; genus UBA6115. The sequence continues at coordinate 1,149 of JAAYFC010000141.1, forward strand.
GAGTGGAACGTGTGGTATCACTCCAACGCCCAGGACAAGGAAATCGTCAAGCAGGACAAGTGGGGCGTCGCCCTGCCCTTGCTTGAGGACATCTACAACTTTGAGGATGCCCTCCTGGTGGGCAGCATGCTCATCACCATGCTGCGCAACGCCGACCGCGTGAAGGTGGCCTGCATGGCGCAATTGGTCAACGTGATCGCCCCCATCATGACCAGAAACGGCGGCGGCACCTGGGCCCAGACCATCTACTGGCCCCTGATGCACGCCAGCAAGTACGGCCGCGGCACCGCGCTGCGCCCCATCGTGCAAAGCCCCACCTATGACTGCTCCGATTATACCGATGTGCCCCTTTTGGACGCGACGGCCACGCTTGCGGATGACGGCTCCCTCACCATCTTCGCGGTCAACCGCGACATGAAGGAGGACATCGAGCTCACCGCCGACCTGCGCGCCTTTGGCCCCCTCGTGACGGCGGAGCACATCCTGCTGAAGCATGAGGATGTGAAGGCTGTGAATACCGAGGATAATCCGGACAATGTGTCTCCCACCAAGGGTGAGCACGGCACGATTGACGGCGGTCAGTTTACCCTGCGCGTGCCTGCGCTGAGCTGGAACGTGATTCGTCTGGTGCCGGCGAAGTAATCATTTCCAAACAAAACAACAGCGGAACGGCTTGGGTTCGTTCCGCTGCTGCTATTTAGCTAAGTATTAATCCAAGTCGTACTCGCTGGCCAGCTCCGCCCACTCCCGCTGCTTGCGCGCGCGCCAGGCCTGGGCTTCCTTCAGCAGCGCGTCCTTGCGGTTTTCCAATTGCCCGTGCAGCACCATGTCCAGCAAATGCTGCAAAGCGTAGCCCATGCGCTCATCCGCGGCGAAGCCCAGCGCCATCAAATCCTTTCCGTTCACAGCCAGGTCCCGGATGTGCAGGGGCGCGCCCTCCTGGTGCAGGCGCAGCGCGTCCTCATACAGCTGGTCCAGCTGCGGCAGGCGGTAGGCCACCAGCTGCGAATGCGCGGACAGGTCCGCCCATTGCAAACGCAGCAGCTTCAGGGTGGTCTGCAGCCCCAATTTGGACATCCAGGCCTGCAGGTTGTCCAGGCCAATGCGATCATCGTGGTATTTGACCAGGGCAACGGTTTGCTCGCGCAGGGCCTTTGATTGCTTCAGACGCACCATGGCCTCCTCCATCAGCCGGGCGCTGACGGTCTGGTGCCCGCGGAAGTGCGTGGTGCCGTCCGGGTCAATCAGCGTGGTGTGTGGCTTGCCGCTGTCGTGGTAGAGGGCGGCCCAGCGGATGGCGGTATCCCTGGGGGCTGCCTCAATGGTGCGCAGGGTGTGCTCCCAGACATCAAAGCGGTGAAAGGGCGTGCGCTGGGGCGTGTGCAGCATGGGGGTGAGCTCGGGCAGGGCCAAAAACAGCACGCGCGGGTAGTGGCGCAGCGCCTGGGCCACATAATCGCTAATGAGCGCGCGGTTGAGCTCCGCCGCGACGCGCTCCTTGGACACAAAGGCCAGGCCGTCCGCCTTGTCCATCACGGCGGTAAGGGTGTTTTCCTCAATCTCAAACCCCAATTGGCAGGCAAAGCGCAGCGCGCGCAGGATGCGCAGGGCGTCCTCCTCAAAGCGCAGATCAGGCTTGCCCACCGCGCGCAGCAGGCGGGCGTCGCAGTCCGCGCGCCCCGAAAACGGGTCAAAAAGCCCGCGGCCCGGGTGGTAGGCCATGGCGTTGCAGGTAAAATCCCGCCGGGCCAGGTCTTCCTTGATATTGCGGACAAAGACCACCTCATCCGGCCGGCGTTTGTCCGTGTATTCCCCATCTGTTCGATAGGTGGTAATCTCCATGCTGTGCCCGTCCAGCAGCAGCGTGATGGTGCCGTGGGCGATGCCGGTGGGGATGGTTTTGTGCGCGGCAAACACGCGCTGCATCTCTTCCGGCAGGGCGGAGGTAGCGATGTCAATATCGCCCGGCTGGCGGCCCAAATAGGCGTCGCGCACGCAGCCGCCCACCAACCAGGCCTCATGGCCGGCGGCTTCCAGCAGCGCAAGCGCGGTCCTGGCGGCTTCAGGCAGGTGGAAATGCATCCAAACCCCTCACAATCATCATAAAATCATTGTATGAAAGGGCGCTTTGCTTGTCAATGAAGGCGCTAAGTGATATGATTTTGCAAATGGCAGATTGTGGGATGGACGCGGGCATCATCCTTGCCGCGCGCGAAAAAATGAGCAGGGTCACGCCGCTTGTGCGTGATTGCGGCGCCTTGTGCGGCGCAGCCTGCTGCGCTACAGATGAGGACGGGCGCGGCGGTATGCTGCTTTTCCCCGGGGAGGAAGCCTGCTACCGGGCTTTGCCGGAGGGTTTCATGTTGCACGCGGATGACAGCGTGGTGCCGGATGGCCTGCTGCTCACCTGCGAGGGCACCTGCGCCCGGGATACCCGCCCCCTGGCCTGCCGCGTCTTTCCCCTGATGTTTGTGTCAGAAAACGGCGGGGATGTGCGCCTGGACCCGCGCGCCTGGGCCTTATGCCCGCTGATGAATTCGGGCATGGAAGGCCTGTGGGGCGACTTTGTGGATGCCGCGCGGAAAACCGCGCGCCTCTTGATGGCGGACCCGGCCTGCGCCGCGTTTATCCGCGCGCAGGAGGACTATGTGAAAGAACTGACCAGGGCACCCTGGGACGATGGAGGGATGGCATGATCTGGCACCGCTCGCATTGTTTGAGGGAGATCAACGACCAGCCGCAGGAAGGCGGCCTGTTGATCTGCCAGGACGCGCTGGAGGTGGACTTAAACCCCTACATGGGCCAGGCGCAGATGGTGTACCTGGACCCGCCGGGCAGCAGCGGCAACGCCTTTACCTGCAAGCTGCGGGTGGGCAAGCGCGGCTATGAAAGCAGCCGCCAGGCCGTGCAGCTGCCGGCCTATGAGGACGGGCGGCACCCGCGGGATGAGCGCTATCTGCGCAAGATCCGAAAGCTGATTGAGCTGTCCCATCTGCTGCTGGACGAGACCGGCTCCATGTTTTTGCATGTGACGGTGGACAACTTGGCCCGCACCCGGCTGATGATGGACGAGGTCTTTGGCGAGGACCAGTTCCGCAACCAGATTATCTGGAGCTTCCAGACCGGCGGGCGCAGCAAGCGCTATTTCAGCCGCAAGCATGACGCCATCCTGTTTTACGCCAAAAGCGACAAGCATTATTTTGACATCACCCAGGTGCCCATCGCCAAGCGCGGCAGCCGGGATAACCACATGAAGCGCCACGTGGATGAGCACGGGCGCAGCTACCGCAGCATCGTTTCCGGCGGCAAAAAGTACATTTATTATGATGATGAGCCGGTCTTTCCGGATGATGTGTGGGCGGATGTGAGCCAGATGCAGCAAAAGGACCCGCAGCGCACCGGCTACCCCGGCCAGAAACCCCAGGCCTTGCTGGACCGGATGGTGCTCTCCACCACCCGGCCGGGGGATTTGGTGGTGGATCTGTGCTGCGGCTCGGGCACCGCGCTGGCCAGCGCCGCTACTAATGAGCGCCGCTTCATCGGCATTGACAACTCGCCCGTCGCCTTCGCCGCCTGCCGCAAGCGGCTTTCGCCCTACCGCCTGGTGTGCCAGGCGCCGCTTTCGCAGTCAGGCGCCATGCTGGACGCGGCCGTACTGCCGGGCATTGGCTATTACACCGTGTCCATCAACGCCTACACCGTGCCGGAGGAGGAGCTGGCCGGCATCACCCGCCAACCCAAGGATTTGGTGATTGAGGGCATGGATTTAATTGACCAGTGGCACGCGGGGCTGATCAACAAGGGTGTGTTTGTGTCCTACGCCAGTTCCCTGCGCGAAAAACAGACGCCAGAGTTGGAAACCAGCCTGGAGGTGCCGCTGCTGCGCGGCACGGTGGCCATCATGCTGATTGATGTGCTGGGGCGAAGGAGCCTTTGGACGGGGACTCCAGCTTTCTAACGTGGTGATGCGGATTCAGATGAGCGCCAGTTTTTGCTGTTTTGAAACAATCATGCCCAAAACAGACAAGGTGGACGCGTCAACTTCCTTAAAAAGTGGGGGTACAGCCCCTAAACCTGCATTATTTTAAAGAAAATGTGGTATTTGTTACCAATATATGTTATAGTATTCAAAATTGACGGCAAAGGTATTACAAAACCTGGCTTCAATTTCTGGATTACACGAACTGAGGGGTGTTCCGATGGCTTCCATTGAGGATATCGGCATTGATCTGGGCTCGTCCAATGTGATTATCGCGGAGCGCGGCAAGGGCGTTATCTTTAACGAACCCGCTGTGCTGGCGGTGAACCATACCACGCGCAACATCATCAGCATGGGCCAGGAGGCCTACCAGATGACAGGGCGCGAGCCGACCGGCATCACGGTGATGCGGCCTTTGCAAAAGGGCACCATCCAGGATTTTGACCTGCTGTCGCTGATGCTCAACTATTTTGTGATGCGGGTGGTAGGCCGGCAGCTGTTTAACCGCCCGCGCGCGCTGATGAGCATCTCGGCCACCAGCAACGAGATTGAAAAGCGCCAGCTGATCCTGCGCATGCTGGAGGCGGGCACAAGGCGCACCCAGCTGATAGAGCGGCCCCTGGCTGCTGCCCTGGGCGCCAACATCTCCATCAATGAGGTCACCGGCCGGATGGTGGTGGACATCGGTGGCGCGACGACCGACATCGCGGTCATCTCCTCCGGCGAGATCATGGCGCGCAGCATCCTGGACACCGGCGGGGACGCCTTTACAGAGGCCCTGATCCGCTATATCCGCTTAAAGCATAACCTGCTCATCGGCTGGCGCTCCGCGGAGGACCTCAAAAGCGCGATTGGCACTGTGGACGTGCAGGAGCAAAACGCCCTGAGTTTGCCCACCGCCGGGCGCAACCTGGTGTCTGGGCTGCCTCGCCAGGCGGACATCACCAGCCAGGAGTGCGCCGAGGCAGCGGAGGAGCCGCTGCACGCCCTGATTGAAGGCCTGCACAGCGTGATTGAGCACATCCCGGCTGAGTTGGCCAACGACGTCTTTGACGAGGGCATCCTCTTAACCGGGGGCGGCGCGCGGATGCGCTCGCTGCGGGAAGTGATTGAGCGGGAGATGCAGATCCCCGTCCACGTAGCCGATCAGCCGCAGGAGGCCATCGCCCTGGGCTGCGCCAAGGTGCTGGAGCGGCCGGGGGATTATACCAGGATTCTGGGGGATGGCAGGCGGCGCTAGCGCATTGATCATATGTCTGCGGACATGCGGCATGAGAAATCGCCCAAACGCCCTGCTTGACAATCTAAAGAAATAAATGCATTATATCTTTAGAATAAGACAAGGGGGTGCGTGCTATGCCCAACATTGTATCCAGCACTGATTTGCGAAACAAATACAATGAAATATCCGCTTTTTGCAATGAAAACAGAGAGCCTGTGTTTATCACCAAGAATGGTCAAGGCGACCTGGCGGTGATGAGCATTGACGCGTATGAGGCGCTCTGCGGAAAACTCGAGCTTTATCGAATGCTTGACGAGGGAAGAACTGCTGTCAAAGCCGGGCGGAAGCGGCCTTTAAGTGAGGTCATGACAGATATCAAATGTTCTATCGCCGATGGAGAGCTATAAAGTTTTTATTTCAGAACCTGCTGAAGGCGACCTCGAAGACATTGTCAGATTTATTTCTTCGCAGCTAAACAGCCCTATCACGGCACTCCATATGATGGAGTTGCTTGAAGAGGCAATGGCAGGGCTTTCAGATATGCCGCAGCGTTGCCCTCCTGTCTCTGATGACAGACTCTGCCAAATGGGATACCGAAAGCTCGTTGTTAAAAACTATATTGTGTTCTTTTCTGTCAATGAGAAGGAGAAGGCAGTTGATGTAGAGAGAATCCTCTACACAAGGCGCGATTGGCTCAGAATTCTTTGATTCGTTTTACATTATTGTACAAACGACAACATGATTTCCCTTGCGCTTTTCCCCCTCCTTGGGGTATACTGCCCCCAATTGAAGAGGCGATGCCGGGGAAGAAGGCCCAAGGAAGCGAGCGCGGAGGGTGAGAGCGCGCAGGGGCCATGTCCCGCCCTGGTGGCCGCAGCGCAGCCGCTGCCGTATCCCGCGTTAAGGGGCAGAGGGGGCGCAAAAGCGCCAAGCAAGGTGGTACCGCGGAATCGAACTTCCGTCCTTACAGTGAGGGCGGTTTTTATTTTGACCAAGGAGTGGAGGACAGGATGGCAAAGCAGTCAAAACAGGAATTTGTGCAGCACATTACCCCCAGGGAGGAGAATTTCTCCCAGTGGTATACGGACGTGGTGCGGTTTGCGGACTTGATGGACTATACCCCGGTGCGGGGCTGCATGGCGCTGAAGCCCTATGGCAACCGGATCTGGGAATTGATCCGGGAGGGGCTGGACAAGCGGTTTAAGGAGACGGGGCACGAGAACGTGTCCATGCCCATGCTGATTCCGGAAAGCCTGCTTTTAAAGGAAGCGGAGCATGTGGAAGGCTTCGCGCCGGAGGTGGCCTGGGTGACCCAGGGCGGCGGCGAGGTGCTGCAGGAGCGGCTGGCCATCAGGCCCACCTCGGAAACCATTTTTTGCACCATGTTTGCCCAGTGGGTGCAGTCCTGGCGGGATTTGCCCATGAAGTACAACCAGTGGTGCTCCGTGATGCGTTGGGAGAAGACAACCCGGCCCTTCCTGCGCACGGCGGAGTTCTGGTGGCAGGAGGGCCACACGGTGCATGCTACGGCGGAGGAGGCCCAGGAGGAGACCCTCTTGATGCTGGAAGTCTACCGCGAGTTTTTGGAGAACGTGCTGGCCATCCCGGTGTTCTCCGGGCAAAAGAGCGAGAAGGAGAAGTTTGCGGGGGCCCGGGCCACCTATTCCGTGGAGGCCATGATGCAGGACGGCAAGGCCCTCCAGGCGGGCACCACCCACAACTTCGGCACCAATTTTTCCGAGCCCTTTGAGATCCGCTTCCAGAACAAGGAAGGGCAGCTGGAGTATGTGCATGAAACCAGCTGGGGGGTGTCCACCCGGCTGATTGGCGCCCTGATCATGGCGCACGGGGACGAGCGCGGCCTGAAGCTGCCCCCGGGTGTGGCGCCCCATCAGGCGGTCATCCTGCCCATTGCCGCGCACAAGGGCGGGGTGATGGAAAAATGTGAGGAAGCGTATGAGCAGCTGAAGGCTGCCGGCGTCCGCGTGAAGCTGGACGACCGTGACTACCTGACCCCGGGCTGGAAGTTTAACGAGTGGGAATTAAAGGGGGTGCCGCTGCGGCTGGAAATTGGCCCGCGGGATATCGAAAACGGCGTGGCAACCTACATGCGCCGGGATACCTTTGAGAAGGGCACCCTGCCGCTTGACCGCCTGGCAGAGGGCGTTAAGGAACTGCTGGAGGACATCAACCGCGGCATGTTCAAGATTGCGGACGACTTCCGCCTCTCCCGCACCCGCGATGTCTTTAATATGAAAGAACTGGGCGAGCAGGTGCAGATTGGCTATGCCCGGAGCATGTGGTGCGGCAAGCGGGCGTGCGAGGACCGGATCAAAGAGGAGTTTGCCGCCACCAGCCGGAACATGCCCTTTGACCAGACCCCCATTGCCGAGCACTGCGTGTGCTGCGGCGAGGAAGGCGAGAAAAAGGTGATGTACTGGGCCAAGGCCTACTGATGGCGCCGGAGCACCTGGTCTGGTCCCGTTTTGTCCAGGGCACCCAGACCCTGTACCGCTCCCGCAGGCTACGCTTTGACGACCGGTTTGCGGGGCAGTACAGGCCCCTGATGGACCTGGATTCAGGCCGCAGGCTCAGAATCCTGGAGGTGGGCTGCGGGCCTGGGGCCCTGGCGGGGGCTTTGCACCGCTGGTACCCGCAGGCGGCCATCACCGGGCTGGACCGGGATCATGCCTTTATCAAGTTTGCAAAAAAACAGGCGCCGGGCATCACCTTCGTGGAAGGGGATGCCACGGCTCTGCCCTTCCCGGATGGCAGTTTTGATGTGTGCATTTCCAACACGGTGAGCGAGCACATCGCCCCGGAAGCCTTCTTCGGGGAGCAATGGCGGGTACTGGCCCCCGGGGGCTTGTGCCTGCTGCTGTCCTCCCGCAAGGGCATTGTGCACAGGGCAGAGTGCCTGACTTACTCAAAGGCGGAGGCGGATTTCTGGGCGCGGGCGGCGCATCAGGACGACACCCTGGAACGATACGCCATTGCCAAATACCCCATGAACGAGCAGGAGTTGCCCCAGGTGATGGCAGCCCACGGCTTTACAGACATCAAAACGGGCTTTGTCACCCTGAACCTGTGCCCGGACCACCCGGGGTATCCCGCGGCATTTGCACGGGACATCATCAATGCCGGGCGGCATTCCGAGTTGGACGCCATCACAGCGGTGGAACACAGCCAGCAGGGACGCTTTCCCCAGGAGGAGTTGGCAAAGATGCGGTGCCTGGCCAACCAGCGCTATGACCGGCGCATCGCCCTGTATGAGGGGGGAGAGCAGCAGTGGGACACCACGGTGGCCCTGATCATGGTGGTCAGGGGGACAAAAAGCTAGCATCATACCACAACATGTAGTTTCCGGGAGGGCTGTGCACCACAAGCCCTCCTTTTTTGCGCCGTGAGGGAGCCATTTTCAATAAGATGATACGCCCGGGCGAGTGGACAGGAGACGGGTGTGAAAAGGCCGATTTCATGATGCTTACACTGGGAGAAGGTAAACAGGTTTACAGAAAAATGTCAAAAACAGAGTAAAAAATGCTTGCTTTTTATCCAAAGTATGTGTAATATAGTTCTGCTGTCTGTTTTTTGGGATGAAGCGATAGGTTGCCGCCCCGGCCAGGGCGGGTCATTATCGCGGACCATGCCCGACAATCGGGCGACGGACTCACAGGCCGGCGGCCGCCGGTAGCGGGACACCCGCAATGAGGACGAATTACAAGGAGGAAAATGAATGGCCAGCCAGAAAATCCGCATCAAACTCAAGGCGTATGAGCATCATCTCATCGACCAGTCCGCCGAGCGCATCGTGGACACCGCCAAGCGCACCGGCGCCCGGGTATCAGGCCCCGTGCCGCTGCCCACGGACAAAGAGATCATCACCATCCTGCGCGCCCCGCACATGTACAAGGACAGCCGCGAGCAGTTCGAGCGCAGGACGCACAAGCGCCTAATCGACATCCATAACCCCACATCCCGTACGGTGGACGCCATGATGAAGCTTGATCTTCCCGCCGGCGTCGAGATCGAAATCAAACTCTAAGGCAGGAGGCACGCATCATGAAGAAAGCAATTTTGGGCAGAAAACTGGGCATGACCCAGCAGTTCCTGCCGGATGGGCGGCTGGGGCCCGTGACGGTGGTGCAGGCCGGCCCCTGCACCGTCGTACAGAAAAAAACCCAGGAAAAGGATGGCTATGAGGCCATCCAGATTAGCTTTGACGAGTACCCCGAGAACCGCGCCAAGAAATTGGTCAACAAGCCCCAGACCGGGCACTTCAAAAAGGCGGGCGTCGCCCCGGCGCGCTTCCTGCGGGAGTTCCGCCTGGATGACATCTCCGGCTACGAAGTGGGGCAGACCCTGTCCTGCGCGCAGTTTGAGGCGGGCGAATTGGTCGACGTGACCGGCACCAGCAAGGGCCACGGCTTCACCGGCGTGATTTATCGCTGGAACCAGAGCAAGGGCCCCGCGAGCCACGGCTCCAAGTATCACCGCGGCCCCGGCGCCATGGCGGCGAACACCGACCCGGGCAAGGTCTTCAAGGGCCGCCACATGTCCGGCCACTATGGTGTGGAGCGCGTGACTGTGCAGAACCTGGAAGTCATCGGCGTTGATGCCGAGCGCAACCTGCTGCTCATCAAGGGCGCCGTCCCCGGCCCCAAAAAAGGCCTGCTGATTGTGCGCGACGCGCTCAAGGCCTAAGGTAGGAGGAAGAAATCATGCCGACAGTTTCCGTAGTTAACATGCAGGGCAAGCCCGCGGGCGAGTTGACCCTGAATGAAGAAGTCTTTGGCATCAAGCCCAACATGGCTGCCATGCACCTGGTGGTGCGCTCCATCCTGGCCGCGAAGCGCCAGGGCACCCAAAGCGCGCTGACCCGCGCGATGGTGCGCGGCGGCGGACGGAAGATCTACCGCCAAAAGGGCACCGGCCGTGCGCGCCACCACAGCAACCGCGCGCCCCAGTTCCGCACCGGCGGCGTGGTCTTCGCGCCCCAGCCCCGTGACTATGTGGTGAAGGTGCCGCGCAAGGTGCGCCGCCTGGCCATGAAGTCCGCCCTCTCCGCCAAGCTGGCCGCCGGCAACCTGATTGTGCTGGACAGCCTGAGCCTGCCGGAGGCCAAGACCCGTTTAATGGCCAAGGTGCTGTCTGACCTAGGCATCGAGAAATCCTGCCTGCTGGTCATGCCCGAGCGCGACGAAGCCGTCTACCGTGCCGGCCGCAACCTGCCCAAGCTTCGGGACAGCAGCGCCAGCAACATCAACGTCTATGACATCCTTCGCGCGGACAAACTGGTCCTCACCAAGGACGCCGTCATGGCCATCCAGGAGGTCTATGCATCATGAAAACACCCCATGACATCATCCGCCGCCCGGTGCTGACCGAAAAGGGCTATCTGGGCATTGAGGAAAAGAAATACGTCTTCGAAGTGGACGTGAACGCCAACAAGGTCGAGATCAAGAACGCGCTGGAGCAGGTGTTCAAGGACATCAAGGTCAAGTCCGTCAACACCCTGCGCCAGGAGGGCAAGATCAAGCGCCAGGGCCGCACCCAGGGCCGCAGGCCCCAGGTCAAGAAGGCCTATGTCACCCTGACGGACGATTCCAAGCCCATCGAGTTCTTCGAAGGCATGGTCTAAGGAGGAAGAAGCAGTATGGCCATTCGAGTCTATAAACCGACCTCACCCGCGCGCCGCTTTATGTCGGTGAACGCGTACGAGGAAATCACCAAGAAGAAACCGGAGAAAGCGCTTCTTTCCTCCAAAAAGAAGCACGCCGGGCGCAACATGCACGGCAAGATCACCGTGCGTCACCGCGGCGGCGGCAACAAGAAGAAGTACAGGATCATCGACTTCAAGCGCAACAAGCTGCAGGTGCCGGCCAAGGTCGCGGCCATTGAGTACGATCCGAACCGCTCTGCCTTCATCGCGCTGCTGCACTACCTGGACGGCGAGAAGCGCTACATCCTGGCCCCTGTTGGCCTGAAGGTTGGCGACACCGTGGTCGCGGGCGAAGGCGCCGACATCAAACCCGGCAACGCCATGCCCCTGTCCAGCATCCCCACCGGCACCCTGATCCACAACCTGGAGCTGCGCCCCGGCGCAGGAGGGCAGCTGGTCCGCTCCGCTGGCGTGTATGCCCAGCTGATGGCGAAGGAAGGCGGCTACGCCCAGGTGCGTCTGCCCTCCGGTGAGATCCGCAAGCTGCCGCTGAAGGCCCAGGCCACCATCGGCACCGTCGGCAACACCGATCATGAGAACATCCGCATCGGCAAGGCCGGCCGCAAACGCCACATGGGCTTCCGTCCCAGCGTGCGCGGCGTGGTCATGAACCCGAACGATCACCCGCACGGCGGCGGCGAGGGCAAATCGCCCATCGGCATGCCGGCGCCCGTCACCCCGTGGGGCAAGCCTGCGCTTGGCCTGAAGACCCGCAACCCGAGGAAATACTCTAACCGCCTGATTGTCAAGCGCATCAACGAACGATAAGCCCCAGAGGATGAAAGGAGGCCACCAAACAGCATGAGCCGCTCACTGAAGAAAGGACCCTTTGTAGATCAGAGGCTCCTCAAACGCGTTGAAGATCTCAACAAGTCCGGAAAGAAATCCGTTTTGAAGACCTGGTCCCGCGCCAGCACCATTTTCCCGGAATTTGTCGGCCACACTATCGCCGTCCATGACGGCCGCAAGCACGTGCCGGTCTACATCACCGAGGACATGGTCGGTCACAAGCTCGGCGAATTCGCCCCCACCCGCACCTTCCGCGGGCACGCCGGCGAAAAGAAGTCAGAGCGCAGATAAAGCGAGAGGAGAGCAAACATGGCAAGCAATACCAGTAAAAAGGGCGAGCTGCACCGCCAACGCGATGAGAAGCGGCCGCACGCGCATGTCCGGCACATCCGCATCTCCCCCCGCAAGGCCAAGCTGATCGTTGATCAGGTGCGCGGCAAGGACCTGGAGGAGGCCCTGGCCATCCTTCGCTTAACCCCGCACGCCGCCTCCCCTGTGCTGTTCAAGCTGATTGAGTCAGCAGCCGCCAACGCGGTGAACAACCTGGAGATGGACCGCGAGACCCTGTACATCGCCGAAATCTTCGCCAATCCCGGACCGACGCTCAAGCGCTTTAAGCCAAAGGCCCGCGGCAGCGCGTCACAGATTCTGCGCCGCACCAGCCACTTCAGCGTCGTGCTGGACGAAAGATAAGGGAGGTTTCAGCAAAAATGGGTCAGAAAGTTAATCCCCACGGCGCGCGCGTAGGCGTCATCTTCGACTGGAGTACGCGTTGGTTTGCCGACAAGA
>JAAYFC010000142.1 GCA_012728435.1 Clostridiales bacterium
AAAGGATTCCATTTTGCCCACCACGAACAACCTGCTGCTGGAAATTGCCAATTTTGAACCCAAGGGAGTACGCCGCAGCGCCAGCCGGTATCAGGTGCGCACAGAATCTGCCATCCGCAACGAAAAAGGCCTGGATGCGCAGCGGATGGACCAGGCTATGGCCGTGGCAGACCAGCTGATTCGCACCCTTTACCCTACGGCCCAAATGAGTGCTTACACTGACTGCTATCCGGTAAAGAGCAAAGAGGTTTCAGTGGATGTGAACCTGCAATGGTTAAGCACCCGCCTGGGCAAAACCATTACCGCAAAAGAAGTGGAACGCCTGCTTGCGCCCCTGGGTTTCCAGGTAAACCAACAGTATCAGGGGTTGAAGGTTCTGGTGCCCAGCTGGCGTGCCACTGGGGATGTGGGCATAAAGGACGACGTTCTGGAAGAAGTTGCCCGGATGATTGGTTATGAGAATTTTGATTTCATTCCCCCCACCGTGCGGCTGAACAAGGCAGTGAACCAGCGGTCTGCACAGCTGGAGCGCAAGGCCCGGGAGTATCTGGCCTTCCAATGCGGGATGCAGGAGGTATATACCTACCCCTGGGTGAAGGACCAGTACTTGGATGCAGCAGGCTGCGACCGGAACACCTGCCTGCGCCTGTCCGCACCACCCTCCCCGGACAGCGCTTGCCTGCGACCTTCCCTGGTGCCTGCCATGCTGGAGACGGTCAGCCAAAACCTGCGGTATTTTGAATCCTTCTCTGTGTTTGAGTTGGCCCAGGTCTTTGCCCCTGGGGAGAGCCACCCCAGTGTGCCGGAGGAAAGTTTGCCCCTGCAGCGCCGCATGCTGGCGGCTGCCCTGGTAGGGAAGGATGCCCAGGCCTTATTCCTGAGTATGAAAGGCGTGCTGGAGGACCTGCCCCGGGCCCTGATGGCAGAAGAGCTGTCTTTTGCTCAGGTACAGCAGCCAGCATGGGCAGACCCTAAGGCGTGGCTCAATATCATGTCAGGGGAAAGCAGCATCGGTTCCCTGGGGCTTGTCAGTGGCCTGGCCAGCAGACAGGCAGACATCAAGCACGCCTTTGTAGCGCTGTTTGAACTGGACCTGGAGCAGGTAAAAGCCCTGCCTTCAAGGGACAACAGCTTTGAAGCCCTCCCCCTCTTCCCCCTGGTAGAACAGGACTATTCCGTCCTGCTGGATGAGGAGGTGAGCTGGGAACAGGTAAGCCAGGCTCTCAGAAAGGGCATCAGGGGCCTTGCCTTTATCGAGGAATACCGGGGCAAACAGATACCAAAGGGCAAAAAATCCCTGATGTTCAGGGTAACCTTCGGCTCTGACGAGGGTACCCTGACAGCACAGGAAATAGAAGAAAAAGGCAGTGTAATCAAACGCCGACTGGAAAAACTGGGCGGGGAGCTGCGGATGTAAGTTCTCCCCCAGATGCACAAAAGACCGCACATCAGCGGTCTTTTGCTATTGCATCATTGGAACTTACATTTCCACCAGCTCTGGCATGGGCATGGTTTCTATCACTGCTGTGACTAGCTTTTTGAAGGATTCCCGTACCGCAGCACCAGCCGCCAGGACTTCCTCATGGTGAATGGGGGTGTCCAGCACACCGGCTGCCATGTTGGTCACGCTGGAAATACCCAGCACCTTCATGTCACAGTGCCTGGCCACAATGGTTTCCGGCACCGTAGACATACCCACCACATCCCCGCCCAGAATACGCGTCATGCGGATTTCTGCAGGTGTCTCATAGCAGGGGCCGTTAAACCAGGTGTAGACACCTTCTTTCACAGAGATGCCCAGGCGCTGGCCTTCCAACAACGCAATCTGCCGCAATTCCCTGTCAAAGGCGTTTGTCATATCGGGGAAACGGGGGCCAAATTTATCCATGTTTTTGCCGCGCAGCGGGTTTTTGCCGGAAAAATTGATAAAATCACTGAGGATAATTAAGTCCCCGGGCTGATAGCTTACGTTAACTGCGCCGGCAGCATTGGTGACGATCAGGGTTTTTACCCCCATCAGGCTCATCACCCGCACCGGCAAGGTGACCTGCTTCATGCTGTAGCCTTCATAGCTGTGGAAGCGGCCTGCCATCACCAGGACACGTTTGCCTGCAATGGTACCAACAACAAAGCGGCCCGCATGCCCTGGTACAGTAGACACAGGGAACCCAGGGATATCCTCATAGGCAATCTCAATCGGCTGCTTCAGCACCTGTTCAAAACCGCCCAAACCAGAGCCCAAAATCACCGCGATTTCTGCGGGGCCGCAGTTATTCATCACCAGATCCGCTGCATTGCGAATTTTCTTGTAACTCATTTTTTCAGCTCCAGAAGGTCATGAAGGAAGGACTGCGCGTCAAAGCGCTGGGGCAGATCAAAATACTCCGCAACCGTGGCCGCTATGTCGGCAAAGGTATCCCGCTCACTCAAATGCACGTGCCGCTTGCTGCCCTTTTGCAAGGCTAAGAGAGGCGCGTATTCACGGGTGTGATCCGTTCCCCTGAAGGTGGGATCGCAGCCATGATCCGCTGTGATAATCAGGATGTCATCCTCGTTCATCTTCTCCATCAGGCTGGGCAGATTGTCATCAAACTCCTTGAGCGCTGCGGCATAATTCTTGACATCGCGGCGGTGGCCGTACACCATGTCAAAATCAACCAGGTTTACAAACAGCAGGCCGGAAAAACTCTTGTCCATGTGCACGAGCATCGATTCGGTGCAGGCCTTGTTGCCCGCGGCATGGTCGCTGATGGTCAATCCGCGGTGAGCAAAAATGTCCTCAATCTTGCCAACGCCGATCACCTCATGACCCGCTTCCTTCAGCGCGTCCAAGATGGTCTCGCCCTGAGGCTCAAGGGAGAAATCCCGCCGCGCGGAGGTCCGCCTGAAACCGCCTTTTTTGTTGCCTACAAAGGGGCGCGCGATGACCCGGCCGACAGCGTGCTCACCCACCAATTGTGCGCGGGCGATTTCACACATCTCATAAAGACGCGCGTTGGAGATAATGGCTTCATTGGCCGCAATTTGAAACACCGGATCTGCCGAGGTGTACACAATGGGATAGCCGGTGCGCAGATGCTCCTCCCCTAATTCCTCGATAATGGCAGTCCCGCTGGCGGGGTAGTTCCCCAGCGTTTTGGTGCCGATGGCAGCCTCAAATTTTTCGATGACATCCTTGGGAAAGCCGTTTGGATAGGTTGGGAAAGGCTGGCGAAGTTTTAATCCCGCCATCTCCCAATGACCGGTTGTGGTGTCTTTTCCGGGCGAGGCTTCCTTCATGCGGGCGGTCAAGCCAACCGCCTTGTCATCCTTTGGCAGGAAACTTTGCTCTATGAAACCAAGGCCCATTTTTTCCATATTGGGCAGGCGCAGCCCGGTTGCCTTCACAGTATGACCCAGGGTGTTGGAACCGATATCCCCATAGCTGGCGGCATCAGGCAATTCACCCACGCCGACTGAGTCCAATACCACCAATATCACTCGTTTCATATTATCCCTCCTGTGCGTTTGAAACACGGTTTTTGCAGTTACAGATGATTTATTATAATTCCTATGTATAATGAAAGGCAAGAGGTGAGAGCATGGAGTTTATCGCAGCGTCTGCGTTTGGGCTGGAAGGTATTGTAAAACAAGAGTTACTGGACCTGGGCTTTGATGCCAAAGCAGAACAAGGCGGGGCACGGTTTCAAACCGATTTGACTGGCGCATGTAAAGCAAATCTGTTCCTTGCCTGTGCAGACCGTGTTCTGCTTATCCTGGGCGAGCGCAAGGTAAGCAGCTTTGAGGAGTTGTTTGAGTTTGTGCTGTCCATTCCCTTTGAGCAGCACTTTCCCAAGGACGCCAACTTCCCGGTGAACGGCAACTGCGTGCGCAGCCAACTGATGAGCGTACGGGATTGTCAAAGCATCACCAAGAAGGCGATTGTGGAGCGGCTGAAGCGCAAATACAAGGTAAACTGGTTTCCGGAAACGGGCGACGTCTATCCCGTCACCATCACCATCCACCGAGATATCGCACGGCTTACCCTTGATACTTCTGGTGATGCGTTGAACAAGCGCGGATACCGCACCTGGGTGGGAGAAGCACCGCTGAGAGAGACCCTTGCTGCTGCGATGGTCCGCCTTTCAGGCTGGATGCCCGAACACCTGTTCTATGACCCCTGTTGCGGCACTGGCACCTTGCTGATAGAGGCCGCCTTCCTGGCGCAAAACCGCGCGCCGGGTCTGCACAGAAGCTTTATTATGGAGCAGTGGCAGCATACAGACCAGGCTGCTTGCCATAAGCTGCGGGAAGAGGCAAAAGCGCTGTACATCAAGGACGCGCCGCTTCAAATCGCGGGCAGCGACATCAATCCAGAAGCGCTGTCATTGTGCAAAAAGCATTTACAGCAGGCCGGCCTTGCAAGCAAAATCACTGTACAGCAGATGGACCTGCGGGATGTGCGCCTACATGAGAGCGGAGTCTACTTTGTCACCAACCCCCCCTACGGCGAGCGCATCGGGGATCAAAAAAAGGCCGCGAAAATTGCGCAGTCTTTGGGCGAGCTGTTCAGGTCACATGAAGGCGCGCGTCTCTGCGCCATCACAGCAGATCACGGCTTTGAGCGCCACGCGCGGCAGCGTGCCACCCAACGAAGACGGCTGTACAACGGCCGGCTGGAGTGTGAGTTTCTGGTGATGGAAAGTAGACCGCAGATTATTCAATAATCGTTTCTTCCTCAACAAAATCGTCCTGCATTGCAGGCAAATTGTCGCACACCATGATGAAGGCATCCTCCTTATTATCTTCATAGTATTTGGCGCGAACCGCTACCTTGATAAACCCAAGGGATTCATACAGGGCAATCGCGGTCTTGTTGCTGGGGCGCACCTCCAGCGTCATATACACGACACCCAGGTTTGCGGCATATTGCAGGAGGGCTTCCATCAAGGCGCGGCCAATGCCCTTCCCCCTTGACCCTTCCGCCACCACCACGTTGGTGATATGCCCTTCTTCAAAAATCATATGAGCGCCGGCAAAACCAATCATTCTGCCGTTTTGCTCTGCTACCATATAGCGCGCGACAAGATTTTCAAGCATCTCAAATTCAAAGGCGGACAGCGGCCAGGGCATCGGGAAATTGGCTGCCTCAAGCGCAGCTGCGGCTGGCGCATCCGCTAAGGTCATCCGTCGATACTTAATCATGCTGTTCTTTTTGCGCACGCAAGCGCTCTGCCTGGGGCGCACGCAAGTAGAGCGGCATTAATTCATCCGGTTCCATGGCTGTGTGAAGGCGCTCTGAGGCGATTACAGCCGCTGCGGCTGCGCCAGGCTGCAACAGGTGCAAGGGAGCGATTGCGGCCCGCTCGCCCATATGCTCAAGAATCCTCGTCCCGTAGGCGACAGCGCCATCCCCCAGAAAACAAAAGGTATTGCCCAGATTGCTGACCTTGTCCAGGTATTCATCCAGCTTCAGCGCGGCGTCCTCCATCACGCGGTTCTGGTTGATGAAGGCGGCGCCGTAGACCTGCCCCGCCCGGGCATCTCTTATAGGACAGATGACGGTGTCTCTTAGCGGGTTGGAACGTGCCATCATCTCCAGCGCGTTGACGGGGATGCAGGGTATGCCAAGTCCTCGCGCAATGCCCTGCGCCGCAGCGACACCAATTCGCACACCAGTGAAGGAGCCTGGGCCCACCACCGCTGCGATGTAATCCAATTGCTCCAAGGATACGCCCGACTTGATAAGCGCCTCCTGAACCATGGGCATCAGGTTACGCGAGTGCGTCAACTGGTTAAGGGCACGCGCCTCATAGCCAATCGCGCCGCTTGCCAGTATCGCCACAGCGCATACAGGGCCGGAGGTATCAAGTACCAGGATGTTCATATAATCTGCTCCAGTCCATCATCAGCCTGTATTTGAATCAAGCGGAAATCACCCACAGGCTCTATGGTGATTTCACGGCTTTGGTCAGCTATACGGGTCAAAGTTATCATCAAGTGATTCTCCGGGATCAGCTCAAAGGCGCGCTCATGCCACTCTATCAGCGTGATGTTCGCGCCGCCTATCTCCTCATCAAGACCGGCCAGGATTAATTCCTCCGTTTCCTCAATACGGTACCAGTCAAAATGGTGAAGCAGGGCTTTCTCTGTTTCATAGATGTTGAGTAAGGTGAATGTGGGACTGGTAACCGGACCCTTCACACCCAATCCCTCCGCGATGCCGCGCGCCAGCTCGCTCTTGCCAGCACCCAGGGTGCCGCAAAGCAGCACCACATCCCCAGCGCGTAGTTGCAGGGCTAGTTGTCTGCCCAGCTTTTTTGTAGCCAGCGGGCTATTTGACAGCAGCCGCGTCCTCATCCTTGACTTCCTTCATCAATATGGACAGGCGTTTGTACAGCCCAAACACCATCAGGCTGTTGATAAGCCCCTTGATCAGGTTAAAAGGCACAACGGCACCGATGAGATAGCCGTTTAAGGACATATTCCGCTTCATCATCTCCTCCTCCAGGTTACCCCTGAAGAAGACAGGCAGCAAAATATACCGGTTGGCGAACACCCCGGCGATGACCATCAACGCGATTCCCACCAGCATGCCAACCAGGGCGTTTTTACGGGTTTTGTTTCTTTGATACATCAATGTGGGCGGCAAAAGGAAGGCAAGGCCGATGATAAAATTGGCCAATTCCCCTGGGCCGCCTGTGGTTCCGCCCAGCAAATGAACCAAATTGGTCACCAGCAAGGCAATAAGCATCATGCCAGGTCCAACTGAAAACCCGAGCAAGAGCAGCGGTGTGAAGGAAAAATCCAATTTCAGCCAAGGTGCGAAAAAGGCCAGTGGTATCTCAGGAAAATAGCTTAAAACGATGGCCAGTGCGGTCATCAGCGCGGAAAAAGTAAGGTCAACGGTGCGATTGGTCCTTTGCATAATCAGGTCCTCCTTAAAAAATATTCGCCCCAAGCAAAGGATTGGGACGAACTCTTGGGCACATTTGCCCGCCTTCTCTCATCCAGACTGTACTGTCGGCCATGGAGTTTCACCATGTCAGCCAAATTGGCTCGCGGGCTTTCACCGCCGGTGGGGAGTTTCACCCCGCCCCGAAGACGCTTGGTTTGAACTTGAGGGTATTTTACCACGCAAGTTGCCGTCGGTCAAATCTATAGAATCAGATCTGGCCCCTTTTCCCGCACATCCAGCAGATGGCAGCAGCCTGCCCCAAACAGGGCTTCCATGGCATTGATAAAGGAGGCTCGCAGGTCATTGGGCTCAAAGTTTAAAGTGGTGCCCGCAAAGCCTCCGCCATGCACCCGGCAGGCGCCGCGGCGCTGCAGCACCTGTTTGGCCACCGCCAGCCCCAACGCAATGGGCTGCTCGTCTGCGTGTGCGCTGATGTTTTGCAGCTGTGTCCAAGAGGAAAGCCCGGAAGCGTTGATAAGGTCAAAGAACGTATTGATATCCTTGTTCTTAAGCGCTTTCGCAGCCTCCCTGACCCGATCGTTCTCCTGGTAAAAATGCAGCGCGCGCAGAACTGCCCTGTCCCCCGTCTGTTCTTGCACCATTGGAAGCGCTGCAAGAAAGCCGTCAAAAGGGATGTCGCGCAGCAGTTCACCGCCTGCTGCCTGTGCTGCCGCTTTCATTTCCTGCGGGATTGCGCTGTAGGCAGGGGTGAGATCATCGTGGCTGCTCCTGGTGTTGACGATGACCATCTGATAACCGGCTTTCGCAAAGGAGAATTGAAGGGATTCCACCTTGGGCTGCTTTAGTTCAAAGTCAATCTGCACCATCCCCCCAAAGGAGGACGCCATCTGATCCATCAGGCCGCAGGGCTTCATAAAATAGGCGTTCTCAGCGTACTGGCTGATCTGGGCGCGTGTCACCGCGTCAATGGTGCCGCCGTTATACAGCAGGTCAAACAGGTAGCAGACCAGCACCTTAAAGGCGGCTGAGGAGGAAAGGCCCGAACCGGAGAGTACCTGGGAGCTCATCACAGCCTCAAAGCCCCCAATTTTGTGCCCCCGCGAGGACAATCCAGCTGCTACACCACGAATAAGCGCCTTGGAAGTACCGGCTTCCTGCGGCATGGGATTGAGATTGGATAAATCCACACTGATGGCTTCGTAGCCTTCGCTTGCCAGATGGACATTCATATCATTCCGCCGCGAAAAGGCCGCGACAGTATCCATGTTAACCGCTGCTGCCAGCACCAATCCATGGTTGTGATCGGTATGGTTGCCGATGATCTCCACCCGTCCAGGCGCGCTGGCAATGCCAACCGTTTCTCTGGTGTTATAGACCTGCTGATGCGTTAGCAACAGGCGCTTGTAGCGGTTCACCTGGCATGCATGTTCCGGGTTGTCCGCTTGTGTCAGCGCAATAAGGCCGCGCAGCGCTTTCTCATACACCATCATGTCGTATTCCATTTTGATACATCTCCTGGAAACTGTTGACCAGCTCCTGAACACCCAGGGTTTTGAGCTCATCCAGAAAGGCCTTAAAGCTATCCTGTGTCAGTTCCCATTCCCCAAGCACAAAACGGGCAATGGACTCATCCAAATATTTGCCAATTTGAGCCTGCAGCGGCGCAATCTTCGCAACCTGCTCCGCCGTAAATGGCAGGTCTGGAAATGGTAATACTGAAACTTTGACCACGCTCTCCGTCTGCTCTGTCAGCTTGCGGACGGTGGTATCCGTGTAGTTTTTCTGAAAATCCTCGCTGGAAATGCCTGGCGCGGATTGATCCGTCGCGATAAGAGTTTGGGCAAAATACATCCGGTCCCCCGCCTCGCGCAACAGGCGCCAACTGCCGTCGCCGTCCATCACATAGTCCTCACCCTCTAGACCGACACCAGCCATGATTGCGCCTTCTTCAGTGTACAGGGTGTCCACCCAGGCCAGCATCTCTTCGATGTTTTTACAGGCGGATGTCAGGGCAAAGGTGCCGTAGAACACCCTTCCTGAGACGGCACGGTAGATGGATTGTCCGTTGTCTTCAAGCGGCATCATCGCATTGTACTGGCTGGTCCATTCCATCGGCACCACGGCGGTAGGCAGAGGCGCGAAGAAGGCGCCATAGCGGTTACTGCCCTTCGCATCGGTCACCCTGCGCAGATTGTCGACGGTCATGAAGGCGTCACGGTCTATCAAGCCTTCTTGGAACCTGGCATTTGCCCATGCCAGGAAATCATAAAACCGCTCCTCAAACGGCATAAACTTGACCGTCCCATCCTCCACAAACAGATTGAAATCATTCGCTACCAGGCCAAAAGCATGAGCCATATACTTCAACTCATAAGGACCAATGAAGCTAAAAGGGATTTCATCCTGCTTGCCGTTTAAGTTGGGATCCTTGGTTTTAAAGGCGCGCAGCATCTGGTCAAATTCATCAATCGTTCGCGGCATCTGCATTTTTAAGGCATCCAGCCACTCCCTGTTGACCCACAGGATGTTTTGCCCCATGGTTTTGGTGATGTAAGGTAAGGCCGGAATGCTGCCATTGTCAAGCGTAATCGCGCGCCTGATTTCAGGCTGCGCTTCCATCAACTGATAAAAATTCGGTGCGTAGGTTTCCAGATAGGGTGCCAGATCAACCAGCACACCTTTTTGGTGAAGCTCCGCGGCCAATTGGGGGCTTAAGCCTGCCTTAAACAAAACTGCGGGCAAATTAGTGTCAGTTGGGCTTAAGGTTTGCAGCTTGCTGTGATAAGCGGCTAAATCATCATATTGCAAAAAAGAAAACTGGATTCCCGTACGCTCCTGCATCCGCTCAAAAAAACGGTTGTTCTGCCAGACCCGGTTGGTATCCGCCGGCTCAAAGCCCATCAGCGGCACCAAGGTTGCTTCCGTCTGTGCTGTTACAGTGATAAAAGAAAAGGCAAGCGCTGTGATGAGCAGCAAAGCAGTCAATGTACGCAATAATATCTCCTCCAGGTTGTAGGTATCATAAAATGAGTGTTAATAGCCACAACAGCATCAGATGGGCGGGGTAGGCCAGGTAGCTAAACCACTTTGGCAGTCGGATGCCGCTGTTGGTTGGAATCAACATGAACGGCAGGGCAAGGATGGCAAGGGATTGTATTTTAACCAACGATAGCATGCTTTGGACAGCCTGATCCAAAGGGCGGAAACCCGTACTGGACAGGCGATGAACAAAAGAGTGCGGCACGATTTGCCCGCCAGCCCAGTACAGGCAAAATGCAACCATTAAGGCAGCCAGGCCGCCCTTTGAATCCTTTGCCAGGTACATCAGGATAATCAGCAGCACACCAGGCCAGCTGTAGTCCATCTGAAAACCAGCAGCAATAAATACACACAAAATGGGCGCCCAAACCTGGCTGTGATACCATTTGTGCTGAATGCCCACAATCGCTAAAAAGCCAAGAAACAGCGTTACAACTACGTTGAAATGATCCCATTGATGACTAAGGGCCAGCGCAAAGGGAGCTTGGGATACAATAGCCATCAGGAAGAGCCTCAGTCCATACAAGCGCCAATTTTTAGTGCGTTCCACACCCAACACGATGCCCCAGCAAAACAGCGGGAAGGCAATCCGGCCGATGATTCGCAACCAGAGCACGCCTGGGAAAAACACAACACCCGTATGGTCCACCAACATGGTCAAAATGGCGACAAGCTTTAAGAAGGATTGATCCTTGTTGGGTTCTTGGCGTGTAGTTACAAGTTGATTCATACATGCACCTCATGTGGAGTATACGAAGAAGCGGGGATGAGCGCAAGCAAAATACAAGATTTTCTCTATTCCTGTCAATTGATAAAAAGTGAAAAAGAGATGTTTGGTATCGGTAACACGCAATCAATGAGCAAAATAACTGATAAAGCAGCTCCAACTGCACGTTGGAGCCGCCTTGTATGAGTGTGATCAGCACCTCTTACCGATGTGCTGAGGCTTTTTTACAGTAGATGATGAGCGACCTGTACAATATGTTCCTTGGTCAGTCCAAAGCGCTGCTGCAAATAGTCTTGCGGGCCAACCTCGCCAAATTCATCATCAACCGCAACGCAGGCAACCGGAGTTGGATGGTGATAGGCCAATGCCTCACACACCGCTGCATATAAGCCCCCAATTTTGTTGTGGTTTTCAGCTACCAGTACTGCGCCTGTTTTCTTGGCGCTGGTCACCAGGCTGTCCACATCTAGGGGCTTGATGGTGAACATATCCAGCACCTCAACCTCTATGCCTTGCTCGGATAGCTCCTTCGCCGCCTGCATCGCCTCGTGTACCATGATGCCGCAGGCCACGATGGTGAGGTCCTTGCCTTCACGAAGACGGATGGCCTTCCCCACTTCAAAAGTGCTTCCCTCAGCATATACCTTGGCATTTTGCTTTCTGCCCACGCGGATGTATTTAACGCCAGCGCGCTCAATCAACTGCGGCAGCAGGTTTTCAAACATCACAGTGTCCGTGATGTCCAATATTGTAGCCGTTGGAATGGCACGATAAAGCGCAACATCCTCAAAGGGCATATGGGTGCCCCCATTGAACGCCGCACACACACCTGGGTCCGTACCGATGACAGTAATATCATTGCCGGCGTAGCCCGCTGATAAAAACACCTGGTCATAGCAGCGGCGGGATGCAAAGGGGCCAAAGGTGTGGGCAATGGGTTTGAACCCGCTGGCGGCCAGGCCGCCAGCCACACCCATCATGTTGGCTTCAGAAATGCCCATGTTGATGGCGCGGTCCGGGTGCTTCTGGTGGTATTGATAGGTGCCGATAGTGCTCATCAGGTCCGCGTCCACATAAACCACATCTGGGTCGCTCTCTAACAGGTTGATAATGGTTTGCCCTATCACTTCTTTAAACGTGCGGGGATCCAGGGATCCATCGTATACAATCTTAGGCATCAAAAGCACCTCCTTCCATTGCCTTTATCTCATCACGCAGGCCTTGCGCCCAGCGGGCGATGACCTCCGGCTTTGGAGCCATAGAGTGGTTGCTGAAGGTTTCCTCCACTTCTTTAACCCCTGCGCCTTTGATGGTGTCCAACACAATCGCGTGAGGCTTCCCTTTGACATGCTCACAAGCCAGCACCGCATCCAGCACTGCTTCGACGCAGTTGCCGTTCACCTCCTGGGTATGAAAGCCAAACGCTTCCATCTTGGCTGCAAAACTGCGCGGGTGGTTGATATCGGCTACAAAACCATCGAGTTGTTTTTTGTTCCAATCAATAAAAACTGTCAGGTTGTCCAACTTTTGAGCGGCAGCGAACATGAAGGCCTCCCAGGGCTGCCCCTCATTGAGCTCGCCATCGCCGACGATGAGGTACATGCGGCTGTCGCGTCCCTTAAGTCTGTCGCCCAGTGCCATGCCCACGGCCAGCGAAGTTCCCTGCCCCAGCGAACCGGTGGTCATATCCACACCCGGTGTCTTTTTACGGTCACAGTGGCTGGGAAATTTGGTCCCAGGCTGGTTTAGCGTCAAGATCTCCTCATAAGGGAAATATCCCTTTAGTCCAAGCGCTGCGTAGATGGCTGGGCCTGCATGGCCTTTGGAACAAACCATCTTGTCCCGCTCAGGCCACGCGGGATTCTTCGGATCCACCCGCAAAATCGCGCCATATAGCACAGCCAGGGTATCCGCTACACTCAGTGAGCCGCCGATGTGACCAAAGCCCCTGGCTTGGATGGCCTCAACGGCACCCAAGCGAATCTGTGTCGCCAGCTTCTTGAGTGCGCCAATGTCTTTTGTCATGCAATCCTCCTTGTCAAAATTAAGTTGCAAACTCTCCCCGTACACGGGGTAATGTGGACCCGCCATAGGGCATGGCCAGCACAGTGGCCAAAGGGCCCTGTTTTTTAAACGCGTACTCCAGTGCCTGCTGCACTGTGGAGAAGGGCGTCATAAAGCAGCTTCGTACCAAATTATCCTCCATGTCGCTCACCAGATAGATCTCCGCGTTCTGCTGCACCAAAGCGATTGCTGCCGCCTTGTGCCCACCCAGCACAAACTGCCGATTGACGCGGTCAATCAAGTCCTGGGGCTTCTTGGCCTCCTTGATCCAGCACTCAAAGGTCTCATCCCCAAAGCCCTCCACGCAGGAACCCACAACGATAATGGTGCCGCCTTTTTTGACAGCGTGTTTTGCGTTATCCAACGCTTTTTGCGTCTGATAGAGGTTCAAATCCTTGGGGGCGCCGCCTTGGGAGACGATGACGATATCCGCGCGCTTATCAATCTCCTTTAGGTAAAACTTATCCAGGAAACGGCAGCCTTCACGGTGCGCCAAAATGCTGTCACCAGCCACCGCCTTGACGATGCGCTTGTGCTCATCAAGCACCACATTGAGGATGAAATCCACACCGCAGACTGCGGCAGCTTCCTCGATGTCCTCTCGGATAGGATTGCCATCTAGCCGTCCAGCGCAGGCTTCAGGCTGAACCATCATGCGGTGGTTGCTTTCAATCGCCGCGCGAGTAGAAACGCCTGGCATGATGGCTTTGCCGCCACCAGAATACCCGGCGAAGTAATGGTACTCAATATTGCCAAGGCAGATGCGCCGGTCAGCTTCCGCTACCACGCGTGAGACGTCAATAGGGGTACCCGCCTTTGTATCCCCCATGTGCAAAACATCATCCTCATTAGAGTCCGCACAGCGGACTTTGCTAAAGGCAAACTCCCCGATCAGTTTGCGCTGCTCCTCAGGCGTATGTTGGCGATGAATGCCCAAGCCAAATACCACCGTAACATCATCATAGTCCACCCCGACTTGGATCAGCTCTTCAAGCAGGGCTGGCATCACCGCGTAAGTGGGCATAGGACGGGTGATGTCACTGGTGATGATGGCGATTTTCTCACCTGGTTTCACCAAATCCTTCAAGCGCGGCGTACCAATGGGTTCCATCAGCGCGCGACGAACCTCCTCCTCGCCGGTTAGACCCAGCTTGACTTCGTTGGCCATCAGCACACCCAACAGGTTTTCCTGCGGTAATTCCGCCGAATCCACCCTGTTGCCTATCGCGAACTCAAGTTTCATGGTGTCTCCTCGTCAAAGGCCTGCGCAGCTTGCCGCAGCGCCTTGACCACAGGCAGCTCCTCGCCGGTGAGAAAGCGAATCAACGCCCCGCCGCCCGTGCAGATATAGCTGATCAAATCGGTCTTTTCATATTTTGTCGTGGCCGTGATGCTGTCACCGCCGCCAACGACCGTATGGGCCCGCGTGTCACCCAGTGCGTCCCAAACCACTTTGGTCCCCAATTCTGTCTCCGGCTCTTCAAACACGCCCATAGGACCGTTGACAAACACTGTTTGCGCGCTTCGAATGATGTCAGCATATTGGTTTGCTGTAAACGCACCAATATCAAGGACTGCGGCGTCCTTGGGCAGATCCTTCAGCGCAGCCTCGCGGCGGTACCCTTCTTCCATATAGGCCAGGGTCGCAGGCAGGATGAGCTTGTCGCCGTGTTTTTTAAGCAAGTCTGCCGCGACTGGCACCATCTCCTCCAAACCAAACTTATGTATGGTCTCCTCACTGCCGCTACCGATGGGCTCGCCCTTTGCCAAAAGCAGGATATTAGCTACAAGACCCCCGGTTAACACCTGGTCCGCAGCACCGTTGGTAAGGACAGTATCCATCATTTGGAAGGCATCTGCCACCTTCGCCCCGCCTAACACAAACACACAGGGACGCACAGGCTGCTCCATCAATTCGGAGATGACTATGTATTCACGCTCAAACAAACGCCCCATCATGGAAGGGAGCACCTGCTCAAACCCACATAGGCTGGGCTGATCGCGATGCGCTGCAGCAAAGGCATCGCAGACAAAGTAATCAGCCAAGGGTGCCAATTTGGATACCACCTGGGTCTGTGCCTGCTGCTCGTGTGTCAGCTGCAGCTTCAGTTCAAACAGCGTCTGTTCTTCTGAGCAAAAGCGCACATTGTCCAGCAGCAGTATGTCGCCAGGTTTCAAGGATTTTATTTCTTCCCTCGCTGCAGGGCCGCATACATCGTCCACAAAGCGCACGGGGCGTCCCAGCAGGTCGCTGAGCACTGCGGCGTGCGGCTTTGTGGTATAGAAGTTTTTATACTCAATGTCCGATCCCTGGTGCGCCAACAGCACCAACTTGGCGCCACGCTGGGACAACTCCCGGATGGTGGGCACGCTGGCCTCTATCCGGGCGGTGGACTTTAGTGTCCCCCGTTCCCGGTCGATGGGCTGGTTGATGTCTACCCGGCACAACACCGTTTTATGATTGACATCATAGGTATCCAGGGTGTTGATGCCAAAGCGTATCACTTTTTGAACCTGCCGATGCGCAGGTATTCGTTGGTTTTAGATGTGCCTTCCTCACGGGTGAGCTGTGTTTTCATGGAAGCGCGCACAGCGTCAATCGTCTCTGGGATGGTGACCGCTTCCTGAGGGATGTTGATGGCAAACATGATGGCATCCCCGGACTCCACCACGCTGTCCTTCCACAGGGCGATTTCATACATGTCCCCTCTGCGGCCGCCCAGGTCCCGCGCATAGCGGAATAAGCTGGCATTGCCCAAAAACCCTTCATCAATGGACACCACTCTAATGCGAGGATGGTTCTCAAAAACTTCCAATGCCTGTTCCCTGGATATTTTACCGTTCTTACCAGACGCTAATACTGTGATGATGTGCCCGTGTGTCACTGGCGTATGCACCAGAATACCTGTAGCTTCCACATGAGGCATGATGGTCATCAGATCTACTGCCTGGTGACTGGGTGCCTTCTCCATTTGCAGCGCGTTGGTTAACCCACGATGGTAGTCACCCGGGTCGGCCACGCGGCGGATGATGGTCATGGCCACCTTCTTTAAGCCAAATGCCCGGTCCAGCGCGTCCACAGAGCGGATGAGACCTGTTGTGTTGCAACTGGTCAGCTTCAGGTAGTCCACGCCCACACCTTTTTCATAGTTGGCATAGCCGTGGAAAAACACATCCGCTACGGTATTCTTTTCTCCGCCCTGGAAGATTGCCTTCTTTTTATATTTTTCATAGATCAGCTTGTTCTTGGCGCCCACACCGCCAGGCGCGGAATCCAGCACGATATCGGCTTTTTGTACCAGCTCATCAAAGCTGCCTTCTACAGGGATGCCCAGCGCATCAAACTGCGCCTTGTCAGCCCCATCCACCAGATACAGCGGGTATGTGATGCCGTTGGCCCCCTTCATATCATTCTCATGCAGCGCGCGGATGGCCAGGGTAGGCGCGATGTCGGCGATGCCAATCAGCTCCATATCGCCTTGAAGTGCCACGCCATCCGCCAACCTTTGGCCAATGACACCATAACCAGCTACTGCCACTTTAATCCTGCTCATTGAAAACTCCTTCTCTAAAAAATCTACTTGTATCTGTTCTGCTCAATCTACAAGCCTATCTTACCCCAAAACCGCCAATTTACTATTTTGAGGCAAGGCGATGCGTCCTATTCCTTTGATGATCAGTCGTACAAAACGGTGCAACAGAAAGTGGATCTCTCTGTTTTGCGCCGTCCTTGCCTTTAGTTTATGGCTGCACCTTAACCGGCGCTCCGCCCAGCTCGTAACTCTTCTTGGCTGCCATAGCAATCTTCACCGGCTGCAGGCCATCAAAAGCCCCGACTTCAACCTCGCAGTCATTGAGGCATGCATCGACGAAGCTGCGGGTTTCTTCCACAAACGCCTCGTTGTAACGCTCCAGGAAAAACCACAACGGTTTTTCACAAGTGACAGCATCGGCCGTGTAATGCACGGTGTTGTTTGCCGTCTCATTATCGGCTGTAATGCACCCCTTGGAGCCAAAGACCTCGATGCGCTGGTCATACCCATAAACTGCCTGACGGCTATTGTCTATCACGCCCAGTGCCCCATTGGCAAAGCGCAGCATGATGATGCAGGTGTCCACGTCCCCTTCTTTGATGATGTCCGGGTTAACCAGGCCAGCCCCAAAGACGGATACCTCTGTCACCTCACTGCCGGTTAAATAACGCACCATGTCAAAATCATGGATGGTCATGTCCATAAAGATGCCGCCTGAGCTTTTTACATAGCTGAGCGGGGGCGCTTCCGGGTCACGGGAGGTAACCTTGACGATTTGCACCTCACCAACGCCGCCCTCCTGCGCTACCTTTCGCACATGCTTGAAGTTGCGGTCAAACCGGCGGTTGAAGCCTACCTGGTATTTGATTCCAGCCTTTTTGACCTCCGTCAGAACTTCCTCAATTCTGCCCAGGTCATGATCGATGGGCTTCTCGCAGAAGATGTGCTTGCCTGCTTTCGCGGCGGCGATACTGATGGGGTAATGCATATCAGTGGACGCGCAGATGAAGACCGCGTTAACCTCCGGATCTGCCAGCATCTTCATGTAATCATCATACACCTTGGTTACGCCATGCTTGGCTGCAAGGGCTTTGGCGGCTTCCAGGTTGACATCCGAGACCGATTCCAGTTTGGCACCCGGCACCCGATTAACCAGGTTGTCTGCATGCAGTTTCCCAATGCGCCCCGCGCCGATGACACCGATTCTTAGTTGTTTGTCCATAATATCCATCTCCTCATTAATATTGTCTGGCTTTGTTGAGTTGTTTGATATGGTGTTCCAATGCTTTATGGTTGGCTTCCTTTTGTGAAACCTCCACCGTGCCCACACGCCACCAGGCGCCGTAGCCATCAGTCATGGACTTGGGAATCACCTTGATATCAAACAACACTGGCTGATCCTTTACCTTCAAGGCGTCCTTCACAGCTTCTTCCAGCTCATGTAGCGTGCGCACGGTGTATGCCTTGGCACCGTACCCCCTGGCGATGGCGGCGTAGTCCACATGCAGGAAATCCCCGTCGTGCTTGCCATCTTTTCCGCGGTAGCGCAACTCCGTGCACAGGCTCTCATTCCCCTGTTCCACCTGGAGGTTGTTGATACAACCATAGCTGGCGTTGTCAAACAGGCAGATGTTAATCTTAAGCCGCTCCTGCACCGCCATGAGCAGCTCGGAATGAAGCATTACAAAGCTGCCGTCGCCCACCATGGAGTAGACTTCTTTCCCGCCTACAGCCAATTTTTGTCCAACCGCGCCACAGACCTCGTAGCCCATGCAGGAGTAACCATACTCCATGTTATAGCTGTCCGAAGTTTTTGGCCGCCACATGCGCTGCATATCCCCTGGCAAACTGCCCGAGGATCCAATCACCACCGCGTCTTCTGGAATCAGGTGGTTGATTAAGCCCAGCGCTGCCGTCTGGGTCAGGATGCTGTTTAAATCCTCAGCAAACTTCTGCGCGGAGCTGGCATTGGCATCGTGAATCAGCGGGGCTTGTCCGGAACCGTAGGCCATGTTGTCCAGACGCTCCAACTCACAGAGCCATTTTTCTTTTGCCAGCTTAACCTCGTCCTTGTATCCTGCGCGATAATCTGATAAGGCTTCCTGAAGTGCGCTAAGCGCCTCCCTGGCGTCTGCAATCACGGGAACGCCATCAAATTTGATGGACTGGGAAGGTGACATGGTGATGTTGACAAACCGCGCCGAACCAGAAAACAAGGACTTGGACGCGGTGGTAAAGTCTGTATAGCGTGTGCCCACACCAATGATCAGATCGGCTTGCCCGGCTATCTCATTGGCGGCAGAGCAACCTGTAACGCCAATGCCGCCCAGGTTGAGCGGATGATCCCATACAACGGCGGATTTACCGGCCTGTGTCTCTCCAAAGGGGATCCCAAAGGTTTCCGCGAAATTGCGGAAAGACTCATGAGCTTCTGAATATCGCACCCCTCCGCCGCAGATCAGCAGTGGTTTTTTGGATTGACGAATGGCTGCGGCAGCCTGCTTTATGGCATATGCGGTAGGCGGTCTGCGCTCCAGCTCGTGGACACGTTTCTTGAAGAAACTTTCGGGGTAATCATAGGCTTCGCCTTCCACATCCTGGGGCAGGGCGATGCACACAGCCCCCGTATCCGCGGGGTCAGTCAGCACGCGCATGGCATTGATCATGGCGCTCATCAACTGCTCAGGCCGATGGATTCGGTCAAAATACCGGCACACCGCGCGGAAAGCATCATTTGTGGTTATGCCTGCGGAGTGGGTTTGCTCAATCTGTTGCAGCACGGGATCTGGCTGGCGGCTGGCATAGGTATCGCCTGGCAACACCAGCAAGGGGATGTTGTTCGCGGTTGCGGTAGCGCAGGCTGTCACCATGTTGGCGGCACCCGGGCCGATGGATGAGGTCGCCGCGAAAATCTGCTTGCGCTTCATTTGCTTGGCAAAGCCAACCGCTGCCTGTGCCATGCCCTGTTCGTTTTTGCCCTGATAGACTTCCAGGCGTTTGCGCTCCTGCAGCAGCGCTTGGCCAAGGCCAACCACATTGCCATGGCCTGGCAGCATGAAAATGCCGCGCACAAAGGGCTGTTCCTGACCATCCCAGGACAGGTACTGGTTCTCCAAGAAACGTACCAGGGCTTGCGCCATGGTTAATCTGATGGTTTTCATGTTTTTGCCTCCGGGTTAAAAATGTGGTCGTTGGCGTCCGGCTTCCAAAGCCACTCGTGGCCAGGGTCATCAATGCGCGTCTTGCGCCAGGGATCGCCGTCCAAATGACGGATGCCCCATACGTAGCACTGGCAATAGCCGGGCGCAGATGCTTGTGAGTGAAACCCATCCAAAATGACCGTTAGCCCATTGTTGCGGGAGACATGCACCTCCCCGTTGGCAAAACTTGCCCCAAAGCCGTTGGGATAGTCAAATCGATGGAAGTACACCTCCGGCTGGGGGTGGTGGTGCGGTGGATAGCTGGACCACTTACCAGGGAAGTTGAGCACTTCTCCCAGCACCATGTTACTAAAGGGGGCGGATTCATAGTCGTAAAAGGTCTTGATGTTGCGGCGCATCGCGCCCAACAATTCCCCTTTGTTGCCAGCCTTTTGCACCATGATATCCTCTGGTGTGTACAGCTTGGGTTCATAATCCCTGTCGTTACACGTGGCTTGGTGGTACAGCTCCGCGTGACCAAGCGCCTTGACCTTAACCGGTGTTTTTCGCGGAACCAGCAGGCAGTACGCTTCTTCCCCAAATGGATTTTTACGTTGCGCAACTTTTTGATGATTGCCCCAGACAAACTCCACCTGCCCTTCCAGCAACAGCAGGGATACTTCCTTGTCCGGCTCAAGACAGGTCCACTCCTGCCCTGGTTCCAGCAGCAACAAACCCACGTCCATGTTGACTTCGGGGTTGTTCTCGCATGTGAGGTATGAATTGTACCCGGGCTTAATCCGGGGTTCAAGATATGCCATGAACTGCTCCTTACAATAGCGCGTGCTCGCGGATAAAGCGGCGCGCCTTGATGGCATACTCCAGCGGGTTGGCCTTGGCGGGATCCTGCTCGGCTTCCACCAGCAACCAGCCTTCATAGCCGGCCTTTGACAGTTTGTCAAAAATGGGGTCAAAATCCACACAGCCATCGCCAGGTACGGTGAAGGCGCCTTCGCGTACAGCTTTCAGAAAGCTCCACCCTTCGGGCTTCACCCGATCAACCACAGCGCGGCGCATGTCCTTGAGATGCACATGGCCGACCCGGTCGGCATATTTTTCTAACATCGTCAGCGGGCTTTCGCCTGCAAAGGTAAAGTGGCCTGTGTCGTAGCACAGCCATACATACTCTGGATTGGTATTGGCCAGCATTTTGTCCGTTTCCTCTGCGGTTTGGACCACGGTGCCCATGTGGTGATGGAAGCAGAGCTTAAAGTTCCGCTCCTTTGCCACCTTGCCCAGCTTGTTTAATCCATCGCAGAATCTGTCCCATTCCTGCGGGGTCATCACATGCTTGGCGCCCCCCAGCACGGGGGTATCCACCTGCCCCTGGATGGAATAGCTTTGCTCGGACACATTGATGCGGTTAGCGCCTACGGCGGCCAGGAAATCCAGCTCTTTGATGAACTCCTCCTCCACCTCTTCGTAGGGTTTGGTCAGCAAAAAGCTGGAAAACCAGCGGGAGGCGACGCGCATGCCGCGCAGGTCCAACTCCCACTTAAGCTCCTTTGGGTCTGTTGGGTATTTGTTGCCAATCTCCGTACCAGTGAAGCCCGCCAGCGCCATTTCACTGACTGTTTGGCGGAAGGTGTTCTCCGCCCCCAACTCGGGCATATCATCATTGCACCAGCCAATGGGCGCGATGCCCAGAAATACTTTTTCCTGATTAAACAATTGTTTGTCCTCCTTGTTACAATGTCGCTAGTTTGCGGGCGCGGGCTTCCACCTTCCCGCGGGTGACGTCAATGGTCACGGCCAGGATGATGACCGAGCCGATGACTATGTATTGGATGTCATTGCTGGTCTGCCCCCAGTCTTTGTACCAACCAGTGAGTTAGTAAAGACCGTTCGTTGGCACCCGCACTCCTTCTTAGGCTTGGCCACATGGTAACACAGGGTACCGAGACGCTCAAGGGCGCGCACAGCGCGTTCATGGTGAACCGCAGGTTCGCCACCCTTGAACGGTGAGG
>JAAYFC010000143.1 GCA_012728435.1 Clostridiales bacterium
GTGTTTCAAGCCGAATAAGCAGCCTTTATCACTGTCCAGTTGACTCAACTGTGCCGGGGGATTTTAGCGATTTCGCTCCTCCAAAGTGGATGGGTCTTCTTGCAGCACCCTGTACATCTCCGCCGCTTCCTCCTTGCGCACGGTTTCCTTGACCTGCACCACCTCGTACCGCCCCAGCCTGCTGCCAAAGCGGATTTCCAGCACATCGTTTTCCTTGACCTCATTGCCTGCCTTGGCTAGCTTTCCATTGATTGTCACCCTGCCGCCATCGCAGGCTTCCTTGGCCACCGTGCGGCGCTTGATGATTCGCGATACCTTTAAATACTTGTCTAATCTCATACGTCTCCTTTCAGCATGAAAAGCTGTGGCAACAATAGTAATAAATAAAACCACCGCACAAGGATGCGCGGTGGCCGTCGTCAACTTGACGCTGTTTGCAGAATTAGTTGAGCTGATCTTTGAACGCTTTGCTGGCCTTGAATACGGGAGCCTTGGAAGCCTTCACTTTGATTTCTTCGCCAGTGCGCGGATTGCGGGCAATACGGGCGGGGCGCTTGCGGGACTCGAAGGTGCCAAAGCCAATCAGCTGGACCTTCTCACCCTTCTTCAGGGCGCCCTGGATGGTGGCGATGACGGCGTTGACGGCCTTGTCAGCGTCAACCTTCTTCAGTTCAGTTGCTTTTGCGACGGCTGCGATGAGTTCAGTCTTATTCATGCGATTTCCTCCTTTGTTGGAATGGGTAAAGCGCGTTACAATTCTGCTTTACTTCGTTCCCAGTATACCCCGATTTCCTTGATTGTCAACAGATTCCAGTCTTTTTCATCGTTTTTTATTGTTTTTCCCATCCAAATATAGCGTTTTATGAACTTTTCGGTCGCTAAATGTATAGCCCGGTCGACCGAAACGTTCATCAGCCGCGCGGTATTGACACAGGAAAAGAGAAGGTCGCCCAGCTCATCCACAGCGTCACCGCCGGAAAGGAGAGCCTGTTTTAGCTCCTCCGCTTCCTCATGCACCTTCTCCAGCGCTTCCACTGGCGTATCCCAGTCAAAACCATCCTTGCTGGCCAGCTTTTGCACCTTTTCCGCGCGCAGCAGCGGGCTTAAGCCCTTGGGCACACCCAGCATCCTGTGCCCTGTTTCCGTCTCCTTTCTCTCCTGCTGCTTGATCTGATCCCACTGCGTCAGCACATCGGAGGACGTGCTGACAACTTTGTCCGCAAACACATGAGGGTGCCGCCTGATTAGCTTGGTGCAGATTTCAAACAGCATCTCCTCCCAGGTGAAGGTGCTGTGCTCCTCCCCTACCACTGCGTGGAACGCCAGTTGTAAAAAGACATCCCCCAGCTCCTCCGCGGCCTCGTCCCATTTTTCCTCCACCAGGGCACAAGCGGCTTCATTGGCTTCCTCCAGCAGGTATTTTGCCAGGCTGACATGGGTTTGCTCCCTGTCCCAGGGACAACCATTCTTGGAGCGCAGAATGCGCATGATGGCCAGCAGGTCCTCTGGGTCAAACTGGGTGCGTTTGATGAGCGGCACGGGATAGACAATGAAACCGCAGCTGTGGTCGTAATCAGCCTGCCGATCCAGCTCTGTCAATGGAAATTGGATGGAGGGCCTGATCGCCGCCTCGCTGGGCGGAAAAAAGAGAACGGGCGCGTTCTCGCCATATTTTTCTAGCAGTTTTAATTTAACATCCCCCGCCAGCGCAGCATTGGCTAATTCAACCACGCACAGGGGCTGCTGGGCATTGCTGATTTGCAGGTTGATGGCGCTGGTGATAATGACAGGCTGCTCGGGCAGCGCGCTTGCCAGGAAGGGCGCGGACAGCGGGATGCCGGGAAGGATGGTGATGTCAGGCCCTGCCGTTTCTTTCAGCCTGCGCACTGTCTCATCCATCGTGGCGTCCGCGACAGCGTAAACCAAGCTATCTTTCAAAGCTAAATCGAGGATAGCGGACACCGCGCCCTGATTAAACTGCTCAAAATCCTCACTGGCATCGCGCAAATCATCCAAAGAGGTGAAAGCGATGCCCTCATCCTTTAGCAAAGCAACCGCGCCGTGGTCCGCTGTACGCAGCACTACCTGTTTTGCGGTTTTAAGCGCGTTGAGTGCGTTGATACTCAGCAGGTCCGGGGCGCCAGGCCCCAGTGAGACGATTGTAATGGGATGCATTTATTGTCCTTTCCAAAAGCGCGCGGGCAGGTCGCTGCGCTTGACCGCGCCCAGCTTGAAGGCAGCAAGGCCATAGACCATGATCGCAGCCAGGATGACCAAGCCCATATACAGCCAGCTGCGGTACAAACGCTGTCCCAGGAGGCTGGATAGAACAAACACCAGACCGCCCATAAATAGCGTTGCGATGCCTGGCCGCAGCAACAACTCCTTCCAATCCAGCTTGAACTGCGCGTATTTGGCGACATAGTACATGTTTAAACCAGCGCTGATGATATAGCAGGTGAGGGAGGCGTAAGGCGCCCCAAAGATGTGGAACTGCGGCTGCTGCACCGCGGTGTAGTTGATTGCAATTTTAATCAAAACGCCCAGTGCCAGCGTGTACATGGGGATGCGCTGCTTATACAGCCCCTGCAAAATGCCGCTGGATGCCTGCACCAGGGTGAACACCACGATGGTGAGCGCGCTGATGGCAAGCAGCTGCCCGCCCAGACGCAATTCCGCAGCGCTGTACCGGCTGTGGAAGAGCAGCGTTAAGATCTGCTCTGACAGTAAACTCATCCCAATGCTTGAGGGCAGTCCAATCACAACCGCAAGCCGCAAGCCTGCCGCTGAATCCCGCTTAACACCGGCCCAGTCATGGGCAGACCGTTTGGCGGAAATCGAGGGCACCAGGTTGCTGGACATGGCCATGGCCAGCGCGGTGGGCACGTTGATGAGGGAAATAACCAGGCCGGCATAGATGCCGTAGCGCGAAAGCGCAGCCTGCTCCGGTAAATAAGCCTTCATCAGTTTGACCAGCATAAAGCTGTCCACTGTGCCTGCCAGAGGTACTATGCAAGCACCAATTGTGATGGGCACCGCGGTAAACAGCAGCTCCTTGGAAATGGGCCGATATCCTTCCAGCGGTTTTGAGTCCTGCGCGATGAAGCGCTGCATACCGGGGCGCACAAACAGATAATCAATTGACATATACAAAAGCGCAGCCGCTTCCGCAAGGGAGGTGCCCAGCAAAGCGCCAGCGACGCCCATGGGGTAGCCGCCCCGCTGCATGAAGCTGAAAGCCAGCGGCAGCGCAACGCCGACCTTGCCCACCTGTTCAATCAGCTGGCTGATTGCCGTTGGCCACATCCGCCGCTGCCCCTGCATATAGCCGCGAAAGGCACTCATCACGCAGACTAAGAACAGGCTGGGCGAAATCATCAAAAAGCCATGGACGGATTCGGCGGTACCGGTCGCCTGCGCGAAATTGTCGGAGAAAACCAACATCAAGAGGGTGCTGATGAGCCCCAACACGCTGAGGATGACAAAGGCAGCTTTAAACACCCGGTTGGGGTTCCTGGCCTCCCCCCGCGCGATGCGCGCCGCCACCATGCGCGATATCGCCACAGGGATGCCGGCGGATGAGATGGTCAGCATAAGGTTGTAGGAAGGGAAGATCTGGTTATACACGCCCAGGCCTTCTGAGCCGATGAGGTTGGCCAGAGGAATCAAATACAGCACACCTACAATTTTGCAGATGAGCCCGGTGATGCCCAGGATGGAAATCCCTCCCACGAGGGTACGCTGTTTCGTCGTCATATGCAGTTATTATAGCGACTTAATGTGGAATGACAACTGTTTACGCAAGAAAAAGGAAGCGGGCTGTGTCAACCGCTCCCTTTTTATGCTTGATGGTCCCTTAGATGTCGCTTTCTGCGTGTTCGGATTCACCCACGGCGTCTTCTGCCTGGTCTTCATTGAGAGCTGCCTCGGTGTCATGATCGGGCTGCTCAATCATCCCGTCTTCATCATCCTCTGGCTCTCGCTCCGCA
Organism: Clostridiales bacterium; assembly: GCA_012728435.1. Classification (GTDB taxonomy): domain Bacteria; phylum Bacillota; class Clostridia; order Christensenellales; family Aristaeellaceae; genus UBA6115. The sequence continues at coordinate 3,990 of JAAYFC010000143.1, forward strand.
CGGGCGACGTCCACAATCTTGCTGCCCTCTGCCACACGCATCAAACGGACGCCCTGGGCATTACGCCCCGTCTCGCGGATGTCCTCTGCAGGGGTGCGGATGATGGTGCCGTCATCGGTGATGATCATGATGTCCTCCTCCGGCTGAACCATCAGCAGCGCTGCCAATAGGCCTGTCTTCTTGGTGATGTTCATGGCCTTGACGCCCTTGCCGCCGCGGTTGGTGACACGGTACTCATCTGGATCACTGCGCTTGCCATAGCCGTCCTCGGTAACAACCAGCACCTGTGCACCTTCTTCAATGGAAGCCAGTGAGATGATTTCGTCCCCTTTGTCCAGGCGCATGCTGCGCACGCCCATGCTGGTCCGGCTGGTGGCGCGGATGCGGTGATCAGAGAAACGGATGGCCTGCCCCTTGCGGGAGCCCAGAATTACGTCGCCGCCCTCAATGAGTTCGGCGCCAATCAAAGAATCATTTTCCTGCAAAATGATCGCGATGATGCCCGAGCGCCGAATGTTCCGGAAGGCGGACAAGGCTGTCTTTTTAATCAGGCCGTGGCGGGTGGCCATGATAAGGTACTGGTTTTCCCGGTCCTCCTTGGGCACGGGAATCATGTTGGTAACCTTCTCATCCGGGTAAAGGGGCAGAACGTTGACGATGGCAGTCCCGCGGGCTACACGGCTGGCCTCTGGAATCTCATAGCATTTTACGTTATACGCACGGCCCTGATCGGTGAAGAACAATAAGTCATCATGGGAGTGGACGGTGTACAGCTGTTCTGTATAATCCTCCTCCCGGAGGGCCTGCGCGCTTACACCCTTGCCCCCGCGCGCCTGCGCGCGATAGGTGGACAAGGGCAGTCGCTTCACATAACCGTAATGGGACAGGGTAACCACCATGTCGTCCTTGGGAATTAGCTCCTCGATGTCGATTTCTCCGTCTATCAGGGAGATCTCGCTGCGCCTTGCGTCCGCATAGCGATCGCGGATTAGGGTCAACTCTTCCTTGATGACGCAGAGCAACAAAGAACGGTCAGCCAGAATGGACTGCAGGTAGGCGATGGTCTTTTGCAACTCATCATATTCCGCCATCAGCTTGTCCGCTTCCAGGTTGGTCAGGCGGGCTAAGCGCATGTCCAAAATCGCTTGGGCCTGGCGCTCGCTGAAGTCAAACTGCTCTATCAAGCCCTGCTTGGCCTCTGCGGTATCTCTTGAAGCGCGGATTAAATGTACAATGGCGTCAATATTGTCAAGCGCCTTGAGCAAGCCTTCCAGTATATGGGCGCGGGCCTGGGACTTTTCCAGGTCATAGCGGGTTCGCCTGGTGACAACGTCCTCCTGGTGCAGGATGTACTGCGCAATCATCTCCTTGAGGTTGAGCAGCTTGGGCTGCCCGTCCACCAAGGCCAGCATGATGGCGCCAAAGGTCTCCTGCAGTTGGGTGTGCTTGAAAAGATAGTTAAGCACCACGCTGCTTTGCGCATCGCGCTTCAGCTCAATCACAATTCGCATGCCGTCGCGGTCGGACTCATCCCGGATATCGCTGATGCCATCCAAGCGCTTCTCATGCACCAAATCCGCAATCTTGCCAATCATGCGGGCCTTATTGACCATGTAGGGAATCTCGGTGATGATGATGCGGCTGCGCCCTGTGGGCAGCACTCGATATCCGTTTTGGCTCGCACAATGATGCGGCCGCGTCCGGTAAAATAAGCTTCCCTGATGCCAGAGCGCCCTAAAATGATGCCGCCGGTGGGGAAATCCGGACCCTGGATATGCTCCATCAGCTCATCCAGTGTCAAGTCCGGGTTGTCAATCATGGCAATGGTGCCGTCTATGACCTCACCCAGGTTGTGCGGCGGGACGTTGGTGGCCATGCCGACCGCAATGCCGGATGAGCCGTTCACCAGCAGGTTGGGGAAACGGCTGGGCAGCACGGTGGGCTGCATCAGGGATTCGTCAAAATTGGGGTAAAAATCGACCGTGTCCTTGTCAATCTCGCCCAGCAGGTGGCCGGCCATCCTGGTCATCTTTGCTTCGGTGTACCGCATCGCGGCTGCCTGATCGCCATCCACAGAGCCAAAGTTGCCCTGCCCGTCCACCAGCAGGTAGCGGGTGGAAAAATCCTGCGCTAGGCGAACCATCGCGTCATACACGGAGGACTCGCCATGGGGATGGTACTTGCCCAGCACATCACCAACGATGCGCGCGCTTTTGCGGTAGGGCTTGTCACTGGTCATGCCCAGCTCATTCATTGCGTAAAGGATACGCCGATGCACAGGCTTTAAGCCGTCGCGCACATCCGGCAGCGCGCGGTTGACGATGACGGCCATCGAGTAGGCGATAAAGGACTTTTTAACCTCGTGCTCCAGCTCCGTAGGGATTAGGGTATCTTTGATTTCACTCATATCTGCTTCACTCTTTTCTGCGCGTCTTAGATATCCAGGTCCGCGACCAGGTCGTAATTTTGCTCGATGAACTCGCGCCGCGGCTCCACCTGATCCCCCATTAACAGGGTGAAGGTCTCATCCGCTGAGATGGCATCAGCCACCGTCACCTGCATCATGGTGCGGGTTTCAGGGTTCATGGTGGTGGTCCATAGCTGCTCTGAAGACATTTCCCCCAGGCCCTTGTAGCGCTGTAGCTCCGGCTTGGGCTCACGGCCAATTTCATCCAGCAACTCTTCCAATGCCTCGTCGTTGTAGACGTAGCGCTCCATCTTGCCTTTGGTGATCTTGTACAGCGGCGGCATGGCGATGTAGACATAGCCCTTTTCAATCAAGGGGCGCATATAGCGGTAGAAGAAGGTGAGCATCAGCACACGGATGTGCGCGCCATCCACGTCCGCGTCCGTCATGCAGACGATGCGGTGGTAGCGCAGTTTGGAAAGATCAAAATCATTGCCAATCCCGCAGCCAAAGGCGGTGATCATGTTCTTGATTTCTTCATTCATCAGCACGCGGTCCAGGCGGGTTTTTTCGACATTGAGAATCTTCCCGCGCAGGGGCAGGATGGCCTGGTAGTGGCGGTCACGCCCAGCCTTGGCAGAGCCGCCGGCGGAGTTGCCTTCCACCAGGAAAATCTCACACTTGGCGGGGTCAGTCTCAGAGCAATCCGCCAGTTTGCCAGGCAGAGAAGCGGATTCCAGCACGGATTTGCGCCGGGTCAATTCCCGGGCCTTGCGGGCTGCTTCACGCGCGCGGGCAGCGCCTAAACTGCGATCCAGGATGATGCGGGCAATGCTGGGATTTTCCTCAAGGTAGGCGCTTAGCTGCTCGTGAACCATGCTGTCCACAGCGCCGCGCACATCAGAATTGCCCAATTTGGACTTGGTCTGCCCTTCAAACTGCGGCTCGCGCAGCTTGACGGACACAACGGCCGCCAGGCTTTCACGCACGTCCTCCCCGCGAAGGTTGCTGTCGGCTTCCTTTAAAATCTTGTACCGTCTGCCATAGTCGTTTATGCAGCGGGTAAGCGCGGCATAAAAACCAACCAGGTGTGTACCCCCCTCAGGTGTGCGCACGTTGTTGGCAAAGGCGAAGGTGTTCTCCTGGTAGGAATCGTTGTACTGCAGAGCGACCTCTATCGCGATGTCGTTCTTTAGGCCTTCGATGTAAATGGGCTCGGGGAAGATGGCAGTCCGGTTTTTGTTGATATATTTGACAAACTCGATGATGCCGCCCTCAAAGTGGTAGCTTTTATGCTCTGCTGGATCCACGCGCTCATCGCTGATGTCGATGCGTATGCCCTTGTTGAGGAAGGCCATCTCCCGTATCCGGCTGCGCAGCACATCAAAGCGGAAGGTGGTCCCCTCCTCAAAGATGCCATCGGGGTTTGAATCGCTTTTGATGTCCGGCCAGAAGCGCACGGTGGTTCCTGTCCGGTCCGTCTCACCGATTACATGCAAGTCATTTAAAATTTTGCCGCGCTGGTAGGACTGGTGGTGAATCTTCCCGTCCTGGTACACGAACACCTCCATGTGCGAGGACAGGGCGTTGACAACCGATGCGCCCACGCCGTGCAAACCGCCGGAAACCTTGTATCCCTCACCACCAAACTTGCCGCCTGCGTGCAGAATCGTCAGGCAGACCTCCACCGCGGGGCGCTTGAGCTTGGGATGCAGGCCAATGGGGAAGCCGCGGCCATCATCCTGCACGCTGATGGAACCATCCGCGTGAATGCGCACCGTAATATGCGTGCAGTATCCAGCCAGCGCCTCATCAATGGAGTTGTCCACGATTTCATACACCAGGTGGTGCAAGCCGTTGTGGTCGGTAGACCCAATGTACATACCCGGCCGCTTACGCACTGCCTCCAAGCCTTCCAGGACCTGGATCTGCTTTTCGTCATAGGCTGCGTCCACATGGGTGGAGATCGCAGAACTGTTGTGTAAATCATCTTTGTTCATACTAATAACCTCATTCCTCGTCCTGTTAAAACTGCAGGTTTTGACGCAGTTTCAACACTGTATTATTATAGCATAAAACGGTCGAAAATGGAAGTAAATCCCGCCCGGTATTTCACAAATAAACTGCGCTTTTTATCTTGATATCTCTATGTTTTTAAGCTGGTTCTTTTGTTTGTGTTTTTTGGTATGCGAAACGCAGAAAAAGAAGCCTGAAAAGCAAAAAAAGCGATTGCTCGCTTTTGGATGATTTTGGTTTGTTTGATTCGGCTAATCTTCGGCCGCTTGCTGCATGCTGTCACGGGTGTTGATGATGAATTCCTGGACAGCGCCGACACCTTCCACATAGGGGTTGAGCACAAAAGCTGTATCACGCTGCACCATCTGGATGGTCTTCTCCGCCTCCTCGCCTGTGAGCACAACGGGCTGATAGTTGTTGGCGTCGTACTCACCGGAGGGAGAGACCGGGATGATGTTGACCTGATGACCCAGGTATTTCTTGTCTGCGTCAAATTTTAACTCTACCCGCGCAACAATGGCCTTGTCCGCCCGAATGTTCCCGCGCCTGGCCACTGTCATTCTGTGGTTGCCGCCAAAGGAGAAATTGCCCAGGGAGTACAGGACGCTTGCGTGGCCCATGATGTCCATCCCCTGGGGGATGTGCGGGTGGTGGCCGATGATGAGGTCCGCGCCATTGTTGACCATCCACCTGGCCATACGGTGTTGCGTGCGGTCACGCGTCCAGGAGTATTCCGTGCCCGCGTGGATTACTCCAACAATCACTTCGCAACCAGCATCCTTCAGCGTGGCGATGGTTTGAGACAATTCCTCGCGGGATTGCAGGAAGTAAGCTGGCAGGGTGCCAAAGAAACCTATTTTGATGCCATCCTTCTCAAAAATATAATGAGCTGGGTAACCGCGCACACTGCCAAACCATGGAATATGATGATCTTCCAGCGCTTGCCTTGTGCTTTCAAACCCCTGGGGGCCATAGTCCATCACGTGGTTGTTTCCAATAAAGGCCAACTCCACACTGCCCTGCTTCAGAATGGCTGCGTAGGATGTTGGGCTTCTGAAATTGTAGGTTTTGGATGATTTGTTGTTGTTCTTGTCAAAAAAAACATTTTCAAGATTAATGACCGTCAGGTCATCTGTGGCGAATAAATCCTGCACCTTTTTAAAGGGGTAGTCAAAGCCATGCTGCTTGATGACATTTACAAAGGAGTAGGATTTGTTGTTCAACCCCTCCGTGTTGCCCAGGGTGCAATCCCCCGTAAATGTCAGGATAATGCTGCTTTCCTCTGAGGCATGCGACAGCGCGGGAATGCAAAGCAATAACGTCAGGACTAATACGACGCTAAACAACCTTAAAAAAGCACGGTGTAATCGCATGGACTTATCCTACCAACCTCTTATGTGTCTGTCAAGAAATCAAGGGGCATCAAAGCATATTTAAAACCAAGTGCATAATGACAGATAATGCGCTATCATACAAAGTATATAAAGGCTTGGATAAGGAGGCGCGGCATGATTCGGATGAGCAACCTGGCGGTGATGCCAGGACAGGATGAACAGGACGCCCTCCACCTGGCCATCAAACGCCTGCGCCTGAAACGGGAGCAGATCACATCCTATCGTGTTGTGAAAAAAAGTGTGGACGCGCGGAACAAAGCGCGTATCCGCATCATTTATACCATCGACCTGGCGCTCACGGTCAACGAAACACAGTTGCTGAAACAGTTTCGCACCCTACAGCTTGTAAAAGCGCCCAAGCAAACCCCAATTTGTATCCCTCGCTCTCAAAAAAAGGCAAAAGTCGTGGTGATTGGCCTTGGCCCATGCGGGTTGTTCGCTGCCTATTATCTGGCGAAGGCTGGTCTTGAGCCCATCGTGCTGGAGCGCGGGCTGCCTGTTTCGGAGCGCGGGCGCAGCGTCAACCAGCTGGCGGGTGCAGGCGTCCTGGACCCGGAGAGCAACCTGCAGTTTGGAGAGGGCGGCGCTGGCGCCTTTTCCGACGGCAAGCTGACCACGGGCACCAAGGACGCCTATATCCGGGATGTCCTGCAAATCCTTGTGGAGCACGGCACGCCAGAGGATATATTATACTTACAGCGGCCGCATATTGGCACAGACAGGCTGCCGCGGGTTGTGTCTTCAATCCGCCAGCGGATTGAGGCCCTGGGCGGCACGGTTCACTTTGGTGCCCGCTTTGAAGAGATGCGAATTGACAAATCCAAAATACAGGGCATCACCTACTCAAAAAACGGTGACAAACAGGAGCTGGACTGCGACGCCCTGATCATCGCCATTGGGCACTCAGCCCGGGATACACAGATGGCCTTATACCAACAGGGCATGCAAATCATCCCCAAACCTTTTTCCATTGGTGTGCGTATAGAGCATAAACAAGGCTTTATCAATACAGCGCAATATGGAAGCGCAGTTGACCATGCCCTGTTATCGGTGGCGGAGTATCACCTGGCGCACAGGCTGTCCTCCGGCCGGGGTGCCTATACCTTTTGCATGTGCCCTGGCGGCAAGGTGATGCCCGCTGCCAGTGAACCAGGCGGGGTCTGTGTCAACGGAATGAGCAACTCCCGCCGCAACGGCAGGAACGCCAACGCCGCTGTATTGGTAGAGGTACGGCCGGAGGATTATTTGCGCGACCAAAACCCACTCAGCGGTTTTGCCTGGCAGCGGCAGTATGAACAATTGGCCTATCAACTGGGTGGCGGGGATTACCGTGCGCCTTACCAGTTGGTTGGTGATTTTATGCAGGGCTGCTTATCCAGCGGCTTTGGCGACGTTTTGCCTACCTACAAACCGGGCGTGACTGCGGCGAAGCTTTTGGATTGCCTGCCCGATTTCGCAGCGGAGGGCATACAGGAAGCGCTGTTGGCCTTTGACAGGAAACTATCAGGTTTCGCGGCAAAAGACGCTGTTTTGACAGGCATTGAAACACGCTCCTCCTGTCCGGTCCAGGCTGTGAGGAATCATGGGTATATGAGCAACATTCAAGGCGTGTTCCCCTCAGGTGAAGGTGCCGGGCAGGCGGGCGGCATCATGTCTGCCGCAGTGGACGGTTTGCGAGCTGCCGAAGCGCTGGTCAGCACGCTTCAATCAACAAAGCCGCTATGAACCAGCGATATTGAGATTCTTCTGGCCGGTTTTACATTTTACTTGCATTTTCATGCACAAATCGCTAAACTCTGTGTACAAGAACAATGGCTGCAGTACGACGCACCATATAGAAAACAGGAGGCTTGCTGCTGTCCGCCTTTTGCAAAATCGCACAAGCAAAGCGGCTTAGCGTGTATGTCCTGCTGATTTCAACCCTGTTTGTGGGCGTATACATCCTGGAGAATACCGTAGGCGCCAACTCCATGCTGATGATGGTGCTGAAAAAAGGCGCCATCTACGCGCTGGTAGCAGTCGCCATGAACCTGCTCAATGGGTTCACCGGCCTGTTCTCACTGGGGCAATCAGGCTTTATGCTGATAGGTGCCAATATTTATGCCATCTTCACCATCGAAACCGGCAACCGCGCACAGGTGTACCAGTACTATGGGGGCGGAATCATTCAGTTTACGCTGCCCACGCTGGTATCCATTATCCTGGGCGGCTTGGTTGCCGCGTTTTTCGCCTTCTTGATTGGCCTGCCAGTCCTTCGGTTGAAAAGCGATTACCTGGCCATCGCCACGCTGGGTTTCGCTGAAATTATCCGCGCAATCTTCCAGTACGACGGCTTGGGCCCCATCACCAACGGCTCCAACCTGCTGCGCAAATTTGTGGTGTTTGAGACCGCCCTCTTCCCCTTTGCGGTCGCAGGCGCGTGTATCCTGCTGATTGCGCTGATGATTCACTCCACCTATGGAAGGGCGTTTAAAGCCATCAGGGATGACGAAATCGCGGCGGAAGCAATGGGTATCAACCTCTTCCGTCATAAGCAGATGTCCTTTGTCATCAGCAGCTTCTTTGCAGGCATTGGCGGTGCGCTGCTTGCCATGTATCAAACCACGGTGCAAGCCAAGGCCTTTACGGCGGCCATGACCTATGAAATATTGCTGATTGTGGTCATTGGGGGCATGGGCTCCATCTCCGGCTCCATCCTGGCCAGCTTCCTGTTTGTGGCTGCCAGTGAATGGTGGCTGCGTTTCCTGGACAATGTGACGGTGATCGGCACCTTCAAGGTGCCGCTGATGCGCTCAGGCTTTAGGATGGTGGTTTTCTCCGTCATCATCATGGCGGTGGTCCTCTTTTATCGGCAGGGCATCATGGGCGATAAGGAGCTAAGTTTACATCGTTTAGGGGCCCGTTTCACCCGCAAGAAAGGAGGTGCCGACCATGGCTGATCCTGTTCTTGATTTACGGCATGTAACCATGCAGTTTGGCGGTGTGGTGGCGGTAGACAACCTGTCCATGCACATTGACAACCAGGAGATCGTCGCCCTAATCGGCCCCAATGGCGCAGGCAAGACAACAGCCTTCAACTGCATCACCGGCGTGTATACCCCCACCAACGGTCAGGTATACTATGAGGGAAACTTGATTGTCAGCAACCAGCCCCAGGGCAAGATGAGGCAGATGTACGCAGGGACACACAAGGAATATTCCAAAGAAATTGTGGTGAATACGCCTGACCGCATCACCAAGATGGGGCTTGCCAGAACCTTCCAAAATATTCGTTTGTTTAAAACCCAGACGGTGTTTGAAAACGTGCTGATTGCAACCCATCTGCATAAAACCAGCAACCTCTTTACCGCTACCCTGCGCCTCAACCATAAAGAAGAAACACAGATGCGCGCGCACGCGCTGAGCATGCTGGAGGCCGTGGGCCTCCTTGATGTGAAGGACGAGCTGGCAACCTCCCTCCCCTACGGCATGCAGCGCAGGCTGGAGATTGCCCGTGCGCTGGCCACCAAGCCTCGGCTGCTGCTGTTGGATGAGCCCGCAGCCGGCATGAACCCGCAGGAAACCGAAGCCCTGGGTAAGTTCATCGTGGACATTCAAAAGCGATTTGAGTTAACCATCTTTTTGATTGAGCATCATATGGATCTGGTGATGGACATCTCCGACCGCATCTATGTGATTGACTTTGGCCGTCAAATCGCGACCGGTGTCCCAGAAGAGATCCAGGGCAACCCGGATGTGATCACTGCCTACCTGGGGGTGTATGAAGAATGAGCTTGTTGACAGTCACGGACCTTCAGGTCAGCTATGGTGGGATTGAGGCGCTCAAGGGCATCTCCTTCACTGTTGAGAAAGGTCATATCGTAACTTTGATTGGCGCCAATGGGGCGGGCAAATCCACCACCCTGCGCGCCATCTCCGGCCTGGTACCCATCAAAGCGGGCGGCATCACCTTTGATGGGCGGGAGATTACCTCGCTGATGACGTCCAGCATTGTGAAGGAAGGCATTGTCATGGTGCCGGAGGGGCGCCGGGTCTTCCCCAACTTAACGGTGCTGGAAAACCTGCGCATCGGCGCTTATTTGCGCCATGACCCGGCGGAAATTAACGCCACCATCGAGTATGTGTATGAGCGCTTCCCCCGGCTAAAAGAGCGCCATTGGCAGCTGGCCGGAACCTTGTCAGGCGGTGAGCAGCAGATGCTGGCAGTCGGCCGCGCGCTGATGGCCAGACCCCGGCTGATTATGATGGATGAGCCCTCATTAGGGCTTGCGCCCCTGGTGGTGAAGGATATCTTCCAGATTATCCAACGCCTCCGGGAGGAGGGCATCACCATCCTTTTGATTGAGCAAAACGCCAACGCCGCCTTGCACGCGGCTGATTACGGCTACGTGCTGGAAACCGGCCGCATCACCATGGAAGACACCGGCAGTGCCCTGCTCAACAATCAGAAAATACGCGATGCCTATTTAGGCCAGGCACGCAAGCGCAGGACAGAGACGGTATGAGAAGCTGAACCCAAATCGTTTTGATACAGTGCATTCAGGATGCGGGGCATGCCCTTCATCCTTTTTGAGCGCATAAAATTGTATTTTATCGTGTGAGCGGATATAATCCGTGTAATCACTGTGAGGTATTGCGATGAATTGGATTGAAGCGAGTGTCACCACAACCACAGGCGCGTCTGACGCGCTGTCCGAACTCCTGATGCGCTATGGCGCGAAGGGCACGCAGATTCAGGACCGCCATGACATCCCCCAAGAGGATGACTGGACAGGCTATGGCGAGATGTATGGTGATGACATGAAGGCCAGTTTGCCCGAGGAAGTGACCGTCAAAGCCTGGTTTAACAACCCGGAAGCTGTGCAGCTGGCCAAAGCCGCTGTGAGCAGCTTAAAGACCTTGGATGGCTTTGACGCCGGCAGCTTGGATTTTAGCCAGACGCAGGTTAAGGAAGAGGACTGGGCAGAAAACTGGAAGCAGTATTACAAGCCACTGCGTGTGGGCAAGCGCTTGGTGATTCGCCCAGTATGGGAGGACTACGCACAGCAGCCTTTAGATCTGGTGATCAACATGGATCCGGGCATGGCCTTTGGCACCGGAAACCATGAAACAACACGACTGTGCATGGCCTTGATTGAACGGCACTATCAAAAAGGCCGCGCGCTGGATATTGGCACGGGCTCCGGGATTTTGGCCATTACGCTGGCCAAAGTTGGCGCGCAGCAGATTACCGCGGTAGACATTGACCCGATTGCCGTTAGTGCCGCGCGTGAAAACACGGCGCGCAACCGGCTGGAAGACAGGATTCGGGTCATACAAGGGGATTTAGCAAATGAGGTTGACGGAACCTTTGATTTTATCTGTGCCAATATATTGGCAGACGTCATCATTGGTTTGAACGAAACCATCAAACCGCTTATGGCAAAAGAAGGGCTTTTCCTCGCCTCCGGCATCATCAAAAACCGGGAACAGGATGTCCTGACAGCGTATGATGAGGCCGGATATCACCTTGTCGACAGAATGGCAGAGGGCGAATGGGTCGCCCTGCTGTTTCAACAAAACCATGCCTGATTTTTTCGCGGAAGAAATAGTTGAGCAAACGGCGGTCCTCTCAAAGGAGGACAGCCACCACGCGCTGCGTGTACTACGAATCAAGCCAGGTGAGTTGATTCGTGTGAGCGTAAACAATCACCGCTATGAAGCAAGCTTGGAGGTGCGCGACGACACCGTCGTCGCGCGCATTTTGCAGGAGGTGCGCAGCAGCGAGGCAAAAACACGCATCACCCTGTATCAGGGGTGGCCTAAAGGTGACAAGATGGATCAGATTGTGCGCCAGGCGACAGAATTGGGCGCGTACGCCATCGTCCCCTGCATATTTTCAAGATGTGTTGCCAGACCGGAGCAGGCGCACAAGCGGATTGAGCGATTAAATAAGATTACCAGGGAGGCTGCCATGCAATCCGGGCGCACCCTCATCCCTGTGGTGGAAGGTTTGCTGGATTTCGACACCCTGTGTGAACGCCTGCAGCAACACGGGCAGGCGCTGGTACCCTATGAGTTAGCGGGGGAAATGAGCTTGCGCACTGTGCATCAAGACGTGCGTGATATCGCCATTGTCATTGGACCTGAAGGCGGCTTTACTGCGGATGAAATCAAACAATTACCCGCAGTTCCCGTCACCTTGGGCCCGCGCATCCTGCGCACGGAGACGGCAGGCATTGCCGCCATCGCCATGTTGCTGGCGCTAGCGGATGATTATAAGTAAGGATTAGCAGATTGAAAACTGTCGCTTTTTACACCCTGGGCTGCAAGGTTAACCAGTATGACGCCCAGGCCATGAAGGAAAGCTTTGTGAAGGCGGGCTATGCGACCCGTCCCTTTGGCGAGCCGGCTGATGTCAACGTGGTGGTCACCTGCGTAGTGACCGCGGTGGGTGAGCAAAAAAGCCGGCAGATGTTGCACAGGGTGCGGCGCGAGCAGCCTGGCAGCCAGCTGGTCGCGGCGGGCTGCCTGGCACAAAAAGACGCGGAGAAATTGATGGATCTTGGCGCGCGGCTCATCATCGGCAACCAGCACCGGGAGCGCGTGGTGGCGTTATTGGAGGAAGCGGTGCGCAACAACACGCAGATTTCTGCTGTGGAGGATGTGCGCAGTATCCCCTATGAGGAGCTGCGCATCAGCCACCAGGAGGGGCGTACCCGCGCGGTGATGAAGATTCAGGAGGGGTGCGACCGGTTTTGCACCTACTGCATCATCCCCCATGTGCGCGGGGGCATCCGCTCCAGAACGCCGGAGGCAATCCGCGCGGAAGCAAAGCGACTGGTTGACGCCGGCTATCAGGAGATTGTGCTCACTGGAATTCACCTCACCAGCTACGGAAAGGATTTGGACGGGCCCCGTCTGCTGGACGCGATAAAGGCAGCAGCGGTACCTGGCTTGCCACGGCTGCGCTTAGGTTCCCTGGAACCGGTTATCGCTACACAGGAGTTTGTGGATGAATTATCAGGCATCCCAGCCATCTGCCCGCAGTTTCATCTCTCCTTGCAATCAGGATCCGATTCTGTACTCAGGCGCATGCGCAGGCGCTATACCGCACAGGAATATCAGGATGCGGCCAGACGCTTGCAGCGCGCCTTCCCGGATTGCGCGTTGACGACAGATGTGCTGGTGGGCTTCCCAGGAGAAACCGAAGCAGAATTCTTGCAGACCCTGGCTTTTTGTGAGGAAGTGGGCTTCGCCAAGATGCACATCTTCCCCTACAGCAGGCGCGCCGGGACAACAGCGGCTCGTTTGCCGGATCAATTAAGCCGCTCAGTCAAATCCGACCGCGCAAAACAGATGGCGCATCTGGACAAGCGGCTGTCAGAGGCCTACCGTACACGCCTGATGGGCAGCACCCAACCGGTGTTGTTTGAGACCCTTCTTCCAGAGGGAATGACAGAGGGACAGACGCCGCAAGCCATTACCGTGTATGTAAAGGGCGTGCAGCCTGGCGAAATCCGCGATGTGCGCTTGTTGAGCCTTGATAAGGCTGGCATGAAAGGCGAGTTGATTGGGTAAGCTCTTGTCAGTGGCATCGATAGAAAGGAGCAACCCAGATGAATGAATGTTTGTTTTGCAGAATCGCGGGCGGGGACATCCCGGCTGAAACAGTATATGAAAACGCGCAGGTGCTGGCCTTCCGCGACATCAGCCCGCAGGCAAAATCGCATGTGCTGATTATTCCAAAGCAGCACCTTGAGGGGCTGAACGACCTGGCGGGGGCCAAGGATGACATGCTGGCTGATTTGCTGCGTGCAGCGCATGAAGTGGCCAAGGTGTTGCAGATTGACCAGACCGGTTACCGCCTGGTCTCCAACTGCGGGAAAGACGCCAAGCAAAGCGTATTGCACCTGCACTTCCACATGCTGGGCGGCGAAGCGCTGAGCGAGCGGATGGTATAAGCCGCGATCATGAGGACCAGGAAACACCCTGGTCTTTTCGTTTTTGTTGTGATTCTGCCCACTTAAGGGTATAATATCCCAGGCGGGCAAAAACTGCCCCGCGCGGAAAGGACGCTTGGATTGCAAGACATTACCTGGGCCACCCTCAAACGCATTGCTGCCAGCCAGGTAGATGAAATCTACCAGCGGGCGCAGCTGATGGAGCGCATTCACGCCATCGGTCCAGTTGGCCGGCGCACCTTGGCTGCTTCCATGCAGCTCTCAGAGCGCGAGGTGCGCGCTGCGGCAGAAGCCTTGAAGGAAGAAGGCCTGATTGTCCTGAACACCACCGGCATGTTGCTGTCTGAGGACGGGTTAAAGCTGTTGCCTGAGGTGCGCGCACTATGCCGCAACATCAGCGGACTGTTTGATTTGGAAAGCCAACTGAAGGAAAAATTGAACATCCACCGCCTGTCCGTTGTGCCCGGCAATGCGGATGAGGACCGGATGGTGCTGCTGGATTTGGGCCGCGCGACGGCACAGTTTTTACACCAGGTGGTGAAGGATAATATGATTATCGCTGTGTCTGGCGGCAGCACCATGAGCGAGGTTGCCCGCGCGATGACCCCTGTGTCCGGCGCGGTGATGGTGGTGCCGGCACGCGGCGGCTTTGGTCGCAGGGCACAGATGCAGGCGGACGCCGTCGCCAGCGAGCTGGCGGAGCATATCGGCGGGGATTACCGGCTGATGCATTTGCCCGAGGGCATGGATTCGGACACCTTGAGCAAGGCCGCCAAGCTGCCCGGTGTGCGAGCTACCCTGGCTTTGATGCGCAATGCGGATGTCATCCTCTACGGTGTGGGCCGCGCGGATGACATGGCGCAGCGGCGCGGCTTTTCCCTGTCCCTTCGGCGGCAGTTAATTCGTGAAGGGGCGGTGGGTGAGGCGCTGGGCGATTTCTTTGACATCTCTGGTAAGGTCATCCACCAAAGTCCTTCCCTGTCATCCGAGCTGGGCACTGGCAAGCACGGCTCCGTCTCTATCATGGCGGCTGCCGGCCAGCGCAAGGCTGAGGCGGTGTTGGCTGCTGTACGTTGGCATCCCCCCTGGGCCCTTGTTGTTGATGAAGGCCTGGGGCTTGCGATATTAAACCTGTTGAACACGATATCCCCCAATTCGAAACAATGAAGGAGGTACCCCCATGAAAAAAACCATCCGCGATGTAGACCTGAAAGGCAAGAAAGTCTTAGTCCGCGTTGATTTCAACGTGCCGATGGACGAAAACAAGAACATCACCGATGAAAACCGGATTGTTGGTGCCCTGCCCACCATCCGTTATTTGATGGAGCACGGCGCGAAGGTCATCCTGTGCAGCCACTTAGGCCGCCCCAAAGGCGAAGTGAACCCGAAGTATTCCTTATCCCCGGTCGCCAAACGCCTGGGCGACTTGCTGGGTCAGGAAGTCAAGATGGCA
>JAAYFC010000144.1 GCA_012728435.1 Clostridiales bacterium
AAGGTAGCGCGCTCCGGCGGCCTGATGATCTCCGGCTGCTGCACCACACGGATTCCATGGACCGTGCAGCGTACGCCCTTCCATTCAAACCAGTCGTTCAAGGGCATCCCTCCAATCAAAAAAGCCCTTGCTGGTATGCAAGAGCGTAGGTTCTGGGGTGTTTTGCGGGACTACTGTTTCCTAATCATGTCCACGCCATAGATGACAGCCAGGCTGGAACCCCTGTCCCACTGCACATGGATGCTGCCGGCGTCATCCACATAAAGAACCTTGCCGCCATCCCCGGGCTTGAGAAGGGTGTAGGGATCCTCCATCTTTTCTAGCACAACGCGTGTGCCGCTGGGGTAGCTCTTTCTGAGTTGGTCGACGATCTTCTGGTCAGGAAACTCGTTGAACATGGCTGCTTCCTCCTTGTATGGCATTAGTCGCTTAGTTTGGTTTCAATTGCAATCCATACCCTAAGCCTGCCGCAGTCCCCGGGCTTGGTGCTGGCGCCTTGTGAGCGCTGCGATCTGGATGGCCAGGGGTTGGATGTCCTGCTCGTCGCGCACCTGGAAGGTGTTCCCGGACAGGGTGACGCTGCTGGATTGGTTGTAGGTTCTGCGGTTGTCATGCGCGGCATAGGCCAGGGCACTGGACTTGGCAGAATCGGTCAGGTAGCGCGCAGCATTTGCGACAACGCGTGCCTGGGCTTTGCTCTCCAGGACCAGGCCCTGCCCCCAGCCCTTCATGGTCATGCGTCCGACCTCGTCGCGGAACACGCGGGAGGGTGAGCGGATGTCGAGCTCACGCTTGGCAGCGAGCACGGCAGCGCGGGCAGCGTCGACCATCGCCCGGACCATGCCGGACTGCCCAGCACGAATGCCAGCGCTCAGACCCGCCATGGCCATGAGCCCCTGGGGATAGAGCAAGCCTGGGTGAAAGAGGTTTGATACCGCCTGCAAGAAGCGCTCAGCCAAGGACTGGGCAGCGCTGGTCAGGTCATAGGCAGAGAGGCCTTGGCCGATGCCCGCGGCGGTGTTCTCGCCAACAGGGATCATGCGCGTACTGGGTGACTGGATCCCAAGCGCAGTGTTCAGGGCGGCCTCGAGGTTCCCGGCCGTGGTCTCTGCATCACTGGTCCAGCCCGCTTGCGCCATGGCGCCGCTGATGCCGGCCACGATGTTTTCGCCCACACCGGCGGTCTCCAGGGAGGAGACAAAGGTCAGGATGGCCTGGAGGTTGGCCATGTCCTCTTCGCTAACCGCTTCGCCTGCCTTGATGGCAGCGACCACTTCAGCGACATAGGTTTGAAGGCCTGCCAGGTTCTCACCGCTCATCTTGCTGCCCAGTTCCTGGTTCACAGCGCCTCTTGCGCCCAAGCCGAACCAGTCAAAGTCCAGCAGTCCACCCTTCATGCCGATGTAGTTCTTGAGTTGGGTGTTGAGCATCTTCACAAGGCTCATGGTGCTGTAGCCCCATTTGCCGCTGGTGAAATCCCCGGGGGCTGTCACTTCCTGCGCAGCTTCTGCGACCGCTTCCGGTGTGCCGGTCACTTTCGGGGTGATCAGCACATGCATTGTGCCGTCCTCTTCATAGGCC
>JAAYFC010000145.1 GCA_012728435.1 Clostridiales bacterium
GCGCAGGCTGCCCAGCATCAGGCTGTCGGTGCGCAGGCCTTCAATCACCACACGGACCAGGCCATACCAGATTAAATACCATTGCAGCACAAAGCCCTGTCCACGGCTGTAGCAGCGGTCGCGCAGCCAAAGCAGGAAGAAAAACCCCAGCAGGTTGCACACGGATTCATAAAAGAAGGTGGCCTGGTGCCACTGCCCCTCCACCAGCACCGCCAACGGGAAAAACTGATGGGCAGGGTTGGTGATGAGCTCGCCAAAGGCTTCTTTGTTAAAAAAATTGCCCCAGCGGCCAATCGCCTGGCCCAAAATCAGCCCGGGCGCGACCAGATCCAGCAGCTTGAGGGGTGGCAGCTTTTTGTAGCGGGAGAGCAGGTAGATGCCCAGCGCGCCGCCGATGACCCCGCCGTAGATGGCCAGGCCGCCCTCCCACACCTTAAAGATGCTGAGCCAGTCATCCTTGTAATGTTCCCAGGTGAAGATGACATAGTAGATGCGCGAGCTGAGCACCGCGATGGGCACGGACCAGAGTGCCATGTCCACCGCCAAATCAGGGGGCAAGGAGAGCCGTTTAGTCTCATTGCCCATGTAGATGACGGCAGCCACAACGCCCAGGGCGATCAGGATGCCATACAAGTTGATATTCATGTTGATTGCTTAGCGCGCGATGGCGTCAATTTCCTTTAAGGTCTCAATGATGGGCAGCTGCTGCGGGCAGACCGCCTCACACTGGCCGCACTCCACGCACAGGGCGCCTTCGCCGTTTTCCTTGATGATTTCGCCGTACTGCCATTTGAGGCTGCCCGGCTGATTGAACTTGTAGGCGTCGTTGTAGGCGCGGAATATGCGGGGGATTAGCACGCCCTGCGGGCAGGGCTGACAGTAATCGCAGGCTGTGCAGCCAATCTTGATCCGGGCCAAGTAGCTCTCCTTCAAGGCCTTGATAAAGGCATGGTCCTGCGCAGTGAGGCTGTTTACGCTGACCGACTCAAAGATGCGCAGGTTGTCTTTCACCTGCTCCATAGTGGACATGCCCGAGAGGACGGTCACCACCTCAGGGAAATCGCCCACATATCGGAAAGCCCACTCCACCGGACTAAAGCCGCCTGGATGGTCCTTAATGAGGGACATGACATCAGAAGGGGGGGTGGCCAGGGCACCGCCGCGCAGCGGCTCCATCACCACAATGGGGATGCCCTTCTTTCCCGCGTAGCGCAGGCCTTCCAGCGTGGCCTGGTGATCGTCATCCAGGTAGTTAAACTGGATCTGGGCCATGTTCCAGTCATAATCGTCAATAATGCGCAGGAAGACGTCCTTTTCATCATGGAAGGAAAAGCCTGTGTTTTTGATGCGGCCATCGGATTTGGCTTTTTCGAGGAATTTTTGATAGTTCAAGCGCTGTAATTTGTCAAAGGCACTGCCATTCAAGGCGTGCAGCAGGTAGAAATCCACGCAGGATACGTCCAGCTTTGCCAGCTGCTCATCCAACAAACGGTCCATATCCTCATACTTGTTTACCAGCCACTGGGGCAGTTTGGTGGTCAGCATCACACGCTCGCGGTAGCCGTCCTTTAAGCCCAGGCCGGTGACAATCTCGCTCTCCCCGCTGTGATAGCCATAGGCAGTATCCACATAGCTGATGCCCCGGTCGATGCCATGGCGCAGCATGCGGATGGCTTCCTCACGGTCAATAACCTGGCTGCCATCCTCCCGGGATTTCGTTGGCAGGCGCATCATGCCAAAGCCCAGCCTGGATACCTGTTTGCCTGATTTCCCAAACGCTACGGTCTGCATAGTCCCCTCCTGAAGCCTCTTGTTTGTATATAATCAACATCAGGACCGCTCCTGATTGCGTTTATCATACACAAAACCGGATGTTCTGTCCACTTTTGTAAGACTACACTCAATTAGAAATCAGCCGCTTCAATCCAGCCGCGGGCCATAAGACAGCGATAGACCGGGTTGTGCAGCATCCTGTCCTTTTGATGAATAAAACCGAAGCTGGAGCGCACCTGCCGGCCATCCGGCCAGCGGACTGTGCCAGAGCCATCTGCGAAAAGCCCGTATGCGCCGATATCCTCATCCGGTGCAATCAGCGATACCCGGTTGTGGCAGCGATTGCCCAGCACGATATCAAACACACCTTGTTCCGGGTCCAGCGCGAAATGGTTGCCGGTGTAACCAGAGATGCCAAAGGCGCGCAGCCCCATCCAGGCGGGCACCTCACTTTTGCGCTGCAGGGGCGAGCGCGTAAAAGCAAGCAGTCCCAAAAATTGACGGTAGCCGCCGTCCGGCAGCAAAAAGCCTGTGCGGTTGACACCGATTTGCAGCAAGCTGTCCCGCCTGATTAATTGTCCCTTTAGCAAGGCTTGGGAAAAGCGGCACAGATCTTGCGCGGTGGAAAACAAGCCCGCGTGGCCGCTGAGCACATCCCCATCGTCCTTGAGCAAACGCGCCTTCGGGTCGTGCGGCAGGCCGGGCAAAACTTCCGTCCAAACATGGTATCTGCCCCGGTCGATTTTATGCTCATAGTTGTAGTTCATCAGGTCGTTTACGCGGCTTTCCGGCACGCAGGCCCAGGTTTCTGACATCCCGGCGGGTAAAAACACATGGGTCTTTAAATACTGGATGAAGGGCTGGCCGCTGACCGCCTCCACGACATACTTGAGTACCAGGGCATTCATGTCCGAATACAATTTGAAGCCGCAAAGGGGCACGCGGCGGGTTTGAAAGACCATGGCGCGCGCGCGAGCGGCATTTGGCTGGCTGTCCACACGCTCGGGCGTCTTCAGGCAGGCCAGGTAGGTCAGGGTCTCCTCCACTGTGCTGTCTGTCAAATAGCGAAAGCGCGGGTCCAACTTTTGAATCCGATCTGTAAAGCGGATGGCGCCCGCCTGGATGAGTTGCAAAACGCTGACCAAGGTGAACAGCTTGGTCAGCGATGCGATGTCATAGAGGGTGGATGATGTGATGGGCACCGGCGCAGGCTGGAAGCCCTCCCCCAGCAGCACCTCTTGCGCAAGGCCATAGGAATGGATGCGCGCATCCTGCTGGTTGCCATAGCAGACGGTCAGGCCGCAAAGATAGCCCTTTTCATCCACCATGTCCCTGATGGATTTCCGCAGCTGGACATCAGCGCCGGTGTCCCTCACTGGATGAAGTCAAGCCAGGCAAAGCACTCCGGCACGTGGAAGTTGCGCGCGCCGGTGTGCTGCCAGGCCTGCAGTTCTTCCCCCCGGCGGCTGTGATCCACCCGAAACACATTGAAACGCCAGGGCTTGCCGGGCACAGGCGCCATATTAAAAGCGGCGTAGGGCATTTTCCAGATGGAGATGGTCTGGTGCGCCAGCTCGTTGTGGCGGGTTTTGGTGACAAAGCCCGGCATCTCCCAGTCCATATTCAAATGCCGTTTGCCGCCCTCAGTGATGCGGATGGTTCCGGTGAAGGTGAGGTCAAACGGGCTGACCTCGATCTCTCGGTAGGTAGTGATCTCCCCGCCCTCCGCGATGAACAGCTCAAACACATCCTGGGTGTAGAGCGTCTCGTCGTCAAGCCGGTAGGTGGAGTGAAGCTCATCATCCTCCGCGGTGATCTTCAGGTAGAAGGCCTTTTCCTTGTCATCCCTGATGAGCTGAAACTCCGTGCGTAAAAAAGGACGTTTGCCGCTTTCAACCTCCTTAAGCTCCGCTGGCGGCGCTTTCGCCCAAACAGGGTCGTTCGCCTCCGGGAAGGCGGTTAACTCGTGGTTGCAACAGGCATAGCGCGTCTGTGATGGTGTCATGGTTCCTCCTTCGCGCGATTGTCTTGTTGTTACTGGATTCCTTTTACAATTTCAGCAGCAAGGGCACGGGCGCTTGCCAGCTCTTCTTCATTGGGGCGCAGCCGGGCGCGGACACCTTCGACGGTCTTTGCCTTTAACTGCTGCAGGCGCGCCATGATGTTGGGGACAGCTTCCCCCGTCCAGCCGTAAGAGCCAAAGGCGGAACAGAGCTTGCCTTTGAGGACAAAGGGGTACAGGGCGGCCAGCAGTTCCCCGATTGGGTCTAGCAGGTCACCCAGGAAGGTGGGTGAGCCAAACAGGACAGCGTCCGCCTCCGCGATGGCCGCCCTCGCGTCCGCCCTGTTGTGCTCGGTCAGCTCAATTATATTGGCCTTGATGCCAGCTTTTTCAATCTCTTCCTTGATGGTGGTGCCCAGCATTTTGGTGTAACCATAGGCGCTGACATAGATGATGGCGACGGATTTGCCATCACGCTGGGGCGTGTCTGACATTTGATCATATAAGGCGACAAGGTCCTCAATCATGACATCCAGCACCGCGCCGTGGCCGGTGAAGACGATATCCGGCTTCAATTCGCGGATGGCTTTGACGCCGTTTTTCACAAAAGGCTGCGCGAAAGGCGCCATGATGTCCTGATAGTATTTGCGCGCGGAAACGAGATAGTCCTTTTTATTTTCAAATGTGCTCAAAAGCAACGGCGCATAGGCGTGGTGGGCGCCCAGGAAATCGCAGGTGAACACGCCGTTTGACAGCGTGTCATAGGTGAACATGGTATCCGGCCAGTGCAGGTTGGGCATGGGATAAAAGCGCAGCTCACGCCCGCCCAAGTCCAGGGTATCACCCTTTTTTACCACGCGGCTGTTAAAATCGCGGTTGATGATCTGGCCGATAAAGGTTATCGCGCTGGCCGTACCGATGACCTGCAGCTTTTGATTCTTCTGCAGCAAATCCGGAATGATACCGGCGTGGTCGGGCTCTGTGTGGTTAATAATGAGGTAATCGATGTCCGAAAAGGGCATAATCTCCTCAATATTCTTGATGTATTCGCTTAAAAAGCCTTCCTTTGCGGTCTCAACCAGCGCGGTCTTTTCCGTGCCCTTTACCAAATACGCGTTGTAGCTGGTGCCCATTGGCGTTTTCATGATGATGTCAAACACTTCCAGCTCCGGGTTTTGTACGCCAACTGAAAAAATATTTTCTCTTAGTTCAAACATAGATACCCTCCATCCATTTTATCCATCTTTTATTATACCCCGGATTCTATATTTATATAAACTATTTTAGGCTGTTCTTTCCTTGATATCACTGTCTTTTCACTGTTTCACATGTGGTTTTGCACGCAAAACAACGCCATTTTAGGCGGATTAGGTCGTTTTTATCGGAAGAAATCCTTGACTTTTTTTCTTTTGCTGTTTACTATCATCATGGTAAGCAAGTATTTAAACTTGCAAAAATACGAGGAGGAAACATCGTGAAAAAACTACAATGGGTACTCGCAGTTCTTCTAGTAGCAGCAATCGTTGTTGCGGGTGTGTTTATGACACAAAAGAATGATCTGCAAAAGAAGGTGGATTCGCTTACAGGTGAAGTCGAATCCCTCAAGGCGGATCTTGAAACCGCAAAAGCCGAAGCCAAGATGGCTGCTGAAGAAGCTGCGAAAGTTGCTGAAGAGGCTGCAAAAGCTGCCGAAGAAGCTGCGAAAGCTGCTGAAGAAGCTGCAAAAGCGACGGGAAAAGGTGAAATCATTTACGGTTCCGGCACCGAGATTTCCGGTGACTGGGCGCACGGCGCCATTTGGACCAACAACGCCACGGACAACATGATCCGTGAGTTGATTAATGATTACTCCACCGTGTCCTTTAATCAGGGCGGCGCGATGGTGGAAAACGCCAGCGTGACCGAGAGCATTGAAGGCGTCATGAATGATGACGGCACCAAGACCTTTACCATCAAGATTCATAAGGATCTGGTGTTCAACGATGGCAGCCCCATCTCGGCCAAGCACTTTGTGGCTAGCTCCCTGCTGTTCTCCCACCCCACCCTGTTGGGCATGGGCAGCAAAAACCAGGCGTATACCTATTACGTTGGCGGTGAGCTGTACAAGAAC
>JAAYFC010000146.1 GCA_012728435.1 Clostridiales bacterium
AGGCTGGGTACTGGTGGATATCTACGCGGATGAGGGGATTACAGGCACCTCCCTGGACAAACGGGACGAGTTCAACAGGATGATCGCTGACTGCCAGCGCGGCAGGATAGAGCTGATCCTCTGCAAGAGCGTGGCGCGCTTTGCCAGGAACGTAGTGGATTCCATTCAGACTGTGCGCATGCTGCAGAACCTGAAGCCGCCCGTGGGCGTATTTTTTGAAACCGAGCACATCAGCACGCTGGACAGCACCAGCGAAATGATGCTTGCGCTGCTGTCCATGACCGCGCAGGAGGAAAGCCACAACAAGAGCGAAATCATGAATGTTTCAATTGAACAGCGCTTCAGGCGCGGAGTATTGCTCACGCCGCCGCTTCTGGGCTATGACTGGGATGCGAACCACCGCCTGACCATCAACGCGGGAGAAGAAGCCACAGTCCGGCTGGCCTACGCCATGCTGCTGGCCGGCTTTTCGAAAAAGCAGATTGCCGCCAAGCTGAACGAACTGGGGCGGCCTTCAAAACTGGGCAACATCAGCTGGAACGCCGGCAGTGTGACAGGGCTTTTGCGCAATGAGCGCTATTGCGGGGATGTGCTTGCCCGCAAGACCTTCACACCCAATTACCTCAATCACCGCCCCCGCAAGAACCGTCAGGACCGCAACCAGTACCTCTGGCGCAGCCAGCATGAGCCCATTGTGTCCCCCCACGCCTGGCATGCCGCCCAGACCATCCTGAATATCTGCAAAAATGGGGGCTCAGGCTCCCTTCCCGCCCTGCAAGTCATCCGTGAGGGTGCCCTCCAGGGATTTGTATCCGTTAACCGGCACCAGCGCTGGGAAGACCCGGACGCTTTTGTGCGCGCCTCCCTGAGCGTTTACGGGGAGGCCTTCCTGCAAGAGGATGCACAGGATGACAACGCGGCCTCCGCCCAGGGGCTGTCCGGCGGTGGCTTCCAGGTGGTTCGGGGGAGGTTCTTCCAGGATCAGGCCCCCGCCGTCACCTTGTCGCGCAAGCGGCTGGCCTTCAGCACCCTGTGCTATCAAAGGCTCGGGGCGCCCGATTCCATTGAGCTGCTGCTCAACCCGGTGGAACGGCTGCTGGCCATACGCCCCTGTCCTCCCGAACACCCCAATGCCCTGCATTGGACACAAGCCGTCGGCAAGAAAACCGGGACGCGCCCGTTTGGGGCCGTAGCATTTTTCAACCTTCTCACCGACCTGATGGGGTGGAATGGTGATTACGGTTACTGCCTGCGGGGTTACTTGCGCCGGTACGCGGAAACCGCCGCCATGTTCTTTGACCTGTATGAGCCGGAAGTGCGCATCAGTCTGACAAGCGAGGACGGCGAAGTGAAGAGGTTAAAAGGCTTCCCGGCAGAGTGGGCCGGACAGTTCGGCCTGGCCGCCTTTGCCCAGTTCAACAGCGTCCGCCTGCCGGATGAGAACCTTCAAGGCCTGGACGCCCCCGGGCACCCGGTGGATTTGCATGACCTGCCGCGGTTCACGCATGACGATGTGGCGTCGATTGTAAGGGAGATCTCGGATGCCGGGGAAGAAGCACCCCCCCGGGAATGAGAGTGATGGATTGGGATGATCCGGAGGAGGTGAGAGAATCGTGGACTATGAATCAGCGGAAGAGGCTGCCAGGCGCTGGGGCGTTTCCGCGCGCTGGGTACAGGCCCTGTGCCATGGGCGGCGGATTCCAGGCGCACAGCGGCTGGGCAGGGTTTGGCTGATTCCCCGGGGAGCAGAGAAGCCGGGTGACCAGCGGCTAACCCCCCGCAGGCACAGAACGCACCAACGCGAGAAACAGTAGGGTCAACGCAAACAACATGAAAGGAGCGCTTGTTTTATGGGCTACCAGGATGTTTTTCAGGAGGATAAGGAGTTTAGTTTTGAAGGCTACCAGGTGGTGCGGCGGGAGTTCTTTGCCCACACCTTTGAGCCCGCGCTCACAATCCGCGGGAACTCCATTTTCTTTAACACCGCCTGCATCCGCAAATGCGAAAGCGTGGTATATGTCCAGCTGCTCATCAACCAGGAGCAGAAGAAGATCGTGATCCGCCCCTGCGGCGAGGATGACACGGACGCGGGGCGCTGGTGCATTGTCAAGGGCGAGAGCCGGAGGACGCGGACAATCAAGAGCGACATCTTTTCCAGCATGCTGTACGACCTGATGGGCTGGGACAGCAC
>JAAYFC010000147.1 GCA_012728435.1 Clostridiales bacterium
CCGTTGACGCACATGTGCGTCCTGTGATAATTTGTCCATGCAGAGAGCTCCTTTGGCAGTTTTTGTTGGCAAAACTATTCTACCAAAGTCTCTCTGCTTTTTGATCCCTAAGTGTTACCTATGTATCGTACCTCAACAGTATATATTCAGGACATGTTCTCCATCTCTTTTATTAATACAGCGAAAATACAATATTTTCATTGTATAAAGTTTCGCTCTTATATAGTATTTCCTGTATATTCGCAAAAAGCGAAAAAATGAAGGAGGTCAGGATGTCATGAAAAAGCGCTCAATACTCTCAATGTTGGTTGTAATCGCTCTGATTATTACCGCTGTTCTGCCGGCTTTGGCGGAAGATGTCATTAAGATTGGCGGGATTGGCGTCCTGTCCGGCAACAATGGAAAATATGGCCTGGCTGTACGCGAAGGTGTGGATCTGTATGTAAAACAGGTCAACGAACGGGGCGGCGTGCTTGGCAAGCAGGTACAGATACTGTGGGAAGACACCCAAGGCAATGCGTCTGAGGCCATCAACGCGTATCTTAAGCTTAGCGACATGGACGTAGTCGGTTTCATTGGCGGGGTGTTGTCAGGTGAGTCAAAAGCCCTGGCACAGGTTACAGCAGAAGATGGCATGCCGCAGATTAGCCCTTCCGCCACCGACTATGAAGTGACTACAGACCGCCCCAACGTGTTCCGCACTTGCTTTTTGGATCCTTTCCAGGCAAAATCACTCGCGGAATACATGGCTGCAGAAGACATTAAAAATGTGGCCGTTTTGTATGACAACGCTACAGATTACTCCAAGGGACTATATGAAGCCTTTAAAGCAAAATGTGAAGAGCTGGGTGTCGAGATTCTCGCCACGGAAGCTGCGGCTTATAATGACACGGATTATAAAACACAGTTAACTACCATTCAAAACACAAAACCAGAAGCTGTTTTTCTTCCTTATTATGGCTCTGATGCCGCCTTAATCTTGGCACAAGCCAAAGAACTGGGGATGGATGTCAAATTTTATGGCGCAGACGGTATCTCCGACATTGCGGAATTAGTCTCTGACAAATCCTTGTTGACCAATGTGGTGTACACAGATCATTTCTCCACCGAGGCACAAAGCGACATCGCGGTCAATTTTGTGAAAGCTTTTGAAGCAGAATACGGGAAGCCGCCTACAATCTCCTTTTCCGCTACCGGATATGACGCAGCGGTCGTCCTGCTGTCCGCAATTGAGGCTGCAGGATCTACCGATAAGCAGGCCATTGTGGATGCCATCAAAGCAACCAATCTGACTGCGGTGTCTGGCAATATCACCTTTGATGATCACAACGACCCCATCAAATCTATTTTCTTCCAGACATTCGCTCAAAACGGCACCAAGCTGTTCTTAAAACAGGTAGATCCTTAGGTCCTGCAGCAGTTCACCTCATAGGGGGGGAAACATCCTCCCCTCATTCTTTATGTAGACAGGAAACTGTCTTCGCTGCAGGAGTGATGACATGAGCTTATTTTTAAACCAGCTGATCAACGGCTTGCACGTTGGCAGCATCTATGCCTTAATCGCCCTTGGTTATACCAT
Organism: Clostridiales bacterium; assembly: GCA_012728435.1. Lineage (GTDB taxonomy): Bacteria > Bacillota > Clostridia > Christensenellales > Aristaeellaceae > UBA6115. The sequence goes on from JAAYFC010000147.1 coordinate 1,580, forward strand.
GGTATACGGCATCGTCAAGCTGATCAATTTTGCCCATGGTGACATCATCATGGTGGGTGCGTATACGGCAGTCATCGCACTGGCCACCTTGGGATGGTCAGCGCCGTTCGCGCTGCTAGCCGCGATTGTGATCTGCGTTCTGTTTGGTGTGCTGATTGAACGGATCGCGTACAAACCGCTGCGAAGCTCTCCCCGCATCTCCTCTTTGATTACAGCGATCGGGGTAAGTATGCTGCTGCAAAACGCTGCCCTTATCATTTTCGGTGCGCAGCCGCAGCCCTTTCCAACAATTGTAAACATTGCTCCAATCAGATTCAACAGCATACAAATCAGCTTCATTACGCTCCTGACGGTTAGCGTCTCCATTATTCTCATGGTGACCTTGCAAGGCTTCATCAGCAGCAGCAAAGCAGGAAAGGCCATGCGCGCAGCCAGTGAGGACTACACAACCGCGCAGCTGATGGGCATCAATGTGAATACGACAATCACCCTCACCTTTGCCATTGGATGCGCGCTGGCAGGCATTGGTTCTTTTTTATTCTGCATGGCGTACCCCGCTGTCTCTCCCACCATGGGCTCCCTGCCTGGGCTAAAGGCATTCATTGCAGCCGTTTTAGGCGGAATCGGCATCATCCCAGGTGCCATGCTGGGCGGGTTTGTGATGGGGGTAGCTGAAAGCTTAACCAAGGCCTATATCTCCACCACGATGAGCGATGCTGTCGTATACGGCATCCTCATCATCGTGCTGTTAGCAAAGCCCACAGGATTGTTGGGCAAAACCACGAGCGAGAAAGTGTAGGCACATGATGAATAAGAAGACAAAATCACTTTCTCTCAATTTCTTAGCAACCATCGCGCTTTATTTGCTGATTGTGGTCTTAATCGCTTCAGGCGCTATTAGCAACTACCTGGCCAACATCATCATCACCATCTGCATCACCATCATCATGACAACCAGTTTAAACGTCACAACCGGCTTGCTTGGGCAGCTGGCGCTTGGGCATGCTGGATTTATGGCAATTGGCGCTTATACATCTGCCCTTTTTACCAAATCGGTCGCGCTGGACTTTGGTCTCTCGCTCCCCCTTTCCTTGTTGCTTGGCGGGCTGATTGCTGCGCTCTTTGGCATGCTGATTGGCATCCCCGCCCTGCGGCTGGAAGGTGACTATTTAGCCATCATCACCCTCGGGTTTGGTGAAATCATCCGTGTCATCATCGTCAACCTGGACGTCACCGGAGGGCCGCGCGGGCTAACCCGCATAACCAGAATGTCCCGCGCATTCTCTGAAGACAGGCTGCTATCAATCATCATCGCCTTTACCTTTGTGTTCACCATCACTGCGCTAATCATCACCAGCATCTTTACGCTGGGGCGGTCTAGGCATGGGCGCGCCATCATCTCCATACGAGAAAATGCCATCGCGGCGGAAGCGACGGGCATCCCTACCACACGCTATAAACTGCTTGCCTTTACGGTCGCTGCGTTTTACGCGGGCATCGCGGGCGGACTGTTTGCGCATCAAACCAGCATCATAGAAGCCAGGATGTTTGACTTTAACAAGTCCATAGAGTATCTGGTCATGGTGGTGCTGGGCGGGATGGGATCCATCACGGGTTCTGTCATCTCCTCCATCGTTCTGGTGTCGCTGCCGGAGATGCTTCGCGGCATGGATAGATACCGGCTGATTATCTATTCCGTCCTGCTGATTATGATGATGCTGTTCCGCCCCAAGGGTCTGCTTGGCACCAAGGAATTTTCCATGATCAAGATGTGGGAGCGTTTGGAGGTGCTATGGGCACGCATCTTCAGGCGGCACGGCGCCCAGACAAAAATGCCCTTTCAACCACGGTACGATGTCTGGGATGACAAGCCTGTGCTTGAAACCCACAACCTGGGCATTTCCTTTGGAGGTCTGACTGCGGCTGAAAAGATTGATATTTGCTTGATGAACGATGAGATTGTTGGCCTTATTGGCCCCAATGGTGCAGGAAAAACCACCGTCTTTAATCTGTTGACAGGTGTTTACGCGCCAACGGAAGGACAGGTTGTCCTGCTCGGAAATCCCATTCAAGGTAAAATGACACACCAAATTACCGCGGACGGCATCGCCCGAACCTTTCAGAATATCCGCCTGTTCAAGTCCCTCTCCACCTTGGATAACATCAAGGTTGCCTTCCACTCGCGTATGCAGTATTCACCTATTAGCGCCATCATCAGGGATAACAAATGTCAAAGTGAGGAGCGCGGTATTGAGGTGCGCGCACGGGAACTGCTGCGCGTGTTTGAGATGGAAGCCCAGGCGGATGTCCCCGCCGGCTCCCTGCCCTATGGTCAGCAAAGGAAGCTGGAAATCTGCAGGGCGCTTGCCTCCAACCCCAAAGTGTTGCTGCTGGATGAGCCAGCAGCCGGCATGAATCCAAGTGAAACCTTCGAATTGATGCAGACCATCCGGACAATCCGCAGCCAGTTTTCCGTTGCCATTTTGTTGATTGAGCACGATATGAAGTTGGTTATGGGAATTTGTGAGCGCATCTACGTGCTCAACTACGGCCGGGTCATCGCACACGGTACGCCGGAAGAAATCCAAAAAAACAAGGAGGTCATCACGGCCTACCTGGGGCAGGACCACGCGGAAAAGGAGACAAACCATGCTTAAGTTACAGGAAATAGACCTGTTCTACGGCGCGATACAAGCACTGCGGAGCATCAGTTTTCATGTACAACCAGGTGAAATCGTCTCCTTGATCGGCGCGAATGGTGCAGGTAAAAGTTCCATCCTAAACGCCATCTCCGCAATCCACCCTATTTCCTCAGGTGAAATCCTGTTTGAGAACCACTCCATCAACAAGCTCCCTCCCTTCCGCCTGGTTGAGATGGGCTTGTCCCAGGTGCCGGAAGGGCGTCGCGTGTTCTCCAAAATGTCGGTGCTAGAAAACCTGGAGATGGGCGCCTTCACAAGGAATGACAGCCTGGAAATACAGAAAGACATGGAGATGGTTTTCGCGCATTTTCCGCGACTTAAGGAACGCAAAAAGCAGCTGGCGGGCACGCTGTCCGGTGGTGAGCAACAAATGCTGGCGATGGGGCGCGCGATCATGAGCCGGCCGAAGCTGCTTATGATGGATGAGCCCTCCATGGGCTTATCACCCCTTTTGGTTCAGGAAATTTTTGACATTATCAGCGAAATCAACCAAGACGGCATCACCATTCTGTTGGTTGAGCAAAACGCACAGATGGCACTTTCCCTTGCCCATCGCGCCTATGTGTTGGAGACGGGGCGCATCATCAAGTCAGGCACAGGCCAGGCCCTGATGCAGGATGAAGACGTCCGCAAAGCTTACTTAGGCGGTTAAGGATCGACACAAGCAGGGAGCAGCTCACAACGAACTGCTCCCATTTAATTTACTGCCTGATAAGTAATCAAACTGCCTTCTTAAGAGCCTCTGCGCGGTCGGTTTTCTCCCATGGCAGGTCCAAATCAAGCCGGCCAAAGTGACCATAGGCAGCTGTCTGTTGATAAATTGGCCTGCGCAAGACCAAGGTGTTGATGATGCCATCTGGTGTAAAGTCCATGACCTCCTGCATAGCTTTTTCAATCCGTTCGTCCGGCACCGCGCCAGTCCCAAAGGTATCCACCGTAAAGCTTACCGGATGTGCACGGCCAATGGCATAGGCCAGGGCAACCTGACAACGCTCCGCCAAGCCAGCAGCTACGACGTTCACCGCCGCATAGCGCGCCATATAGGCACCGGAGCGATCAACCTTGGTGGGATCCTTGCCGGAAAAACAACCGCCGCCGTGAGGCACAAAGCCGCCGTAGGTATCCACAATAATCTTTCGGCCGGTCAACCCGCTATCCCCTGCTGGTCCGCCCAGGACAAAGCGCCCCGAAGGATTTACCAGAAGCTCCGTTTTCTCTGTAAACAGATACGCTGGGATGGACTGCTTGATGACAGCCTCCGTCATCGCCTCTCTGATTTCTTTCTGCGTAGCTTTCTCGTCATGCTGGGTTGAAATGACAATATTGCTCACAGAGACAGGCCTGCCGTTTTCGTACAGCATGCTCACCTGGCTTTTACCGTCAGGGCGCATCCAGGCAAACTGCTTTGATTTTCTCACCTCGTCCATCCGCCTGGATAAACGATGCGCCAGTGCAATGGGCATGGGCAGACGTTCCTCTGTTTCATTGCTGGCATAGCCAAACATCATCCCCTGGTCACCAGCGCCAGTCAATTGTGCGCCGCCTTCTCGGCTCTCAAGCGCGTTGTTGACACCGCCTGCGATATCCGACGATTGATCGTTTACGGCTGTCAAAACGGCGCAGGTATGCCCGTCAAAGCCAAACTTGGCGCGGTTATACCCTAAATCCAGCACCACACCCCGGGCGATCTCCTGAATGGGCACGTAGGTGCTGGTCGTTATCTCACCCATCACCAAAATGAGTCCCGTGGTTGCGCAGGTTTCACAGGCCACACGCGCGTTCTGATCCTCTTTTAGAATGGCGTCCAACACCGCGTCTGATATTTGGTCACACATTTTGTCCGGATGGCCCGCGGTCACGGACTCCGCTGTAAACAGTTTCTTCATTGTGTCCTCCCTTTCTGTTAAAAAGAGCGCTCTTTTGGATAAGCGCTCTTATGTGCAAACTTATCTTCCGGCTTTTAGCCGCTGGATGTAGCACCTTGCTTTCGCAGGCTGCCGGGCTTCACAGGGCCAGTCCCTCCGCCACTCTTGATAAGTGTATTCACTTGCGTATACTATAGGAGAAGGCTTAAAAACCGTCAAGTGCTCTTTGGCTGAAACAACTGCTTTGTACGAGGTTACGGAGGACACACATGCTGTTTATTGGAATCTGCGGTGCTAGCGGGTCTGGTAAATCTACCCTGTCTGATGAATTGCTGCGCGCGCTGAATGTCACTAGCACCGTCATCAATCAGGATGCTTACTACTTTGATTACCCACACCTTAGCTACGAAGACCGCTCAAAACTAAATTTTGATGAACCAAAGATTTTTGATCATGACCAGTTACTGCAGGACATCACTGATTTGCTGGCTGGCAAGTCTATCATCAAAAAGGCTTATGATTTCACAAAGCATGCGCGGGTAAAGAGCGATGAGATTATCTATCCTGGCGAGGTCTTGATTATGGAAGGCATTCACGCCTTTTATGACCAGCGTCTGTGCGACCAAATGTTTCTGAAGCTTTTTATCAACGTGGAGCCAGATATCTGCCTGTTGCGCCGGATCAACCGTGACATCAAGGAGCGGGAGCGCAGCATTGACAGCATCTCCGCTCAGTACCTGGCAACTGTCAAACCAATGTATGACAAATACATCCGGAATTACATCCACCACGCAGATGTAATTGTCACCCGAGGCGGTAAAAACGCCAGAATCGTTGAGATCCTGGCGGGCTACTTACGTGACGCACTGGAGAAATAAGTCAGGCAGTCAAATGCTCTATTAAGATTTTCGCTCCAATTACGATTAAAGCCAATCCGCCCACAAGCTGCGCCTTGGACTGTAGCCGCGTGCCATAGCGTTTACCCAGCTTGAACCCCAAAAAACTGAGCGCCAATGTAATGCATCCAATCAGCGCAATGGCCAGCCAAATGTTGATATCCAAAACCGCCAAAGCGATACCGGCAGCCAGGGCATCAATACTGGTTGCGATGCCAAGCAGCATTAGCTCCGTAAAATGCAGCGGGGTGCAAACCAGTGCTTCGCCCCTGCTCCTCCAGGCCTCGATGATTAGCTTCGCACCAATATAGGCAAGCAGCCCAAAGGCGATAAAGTGATCGACGGATTCAATATAATCTTTGAACCGGCTTCCGAAAAACCATCCAATGAGCGGCATCAAGGCTTGATAAAAGCCAAAGGTAACCGCAACAGCAATGCTTTCGCCTTTGTCCTTTAACTCAGACAGGCAAGCACCTTTGCACAGCGCCACCGCAAATGCGTCCATCGACAGGGCAAGCGCCAGCGTAATCATTTCATACAGGGTCATCGCATTCCTCCAGGCTGATTCCGGCGCATTGTAACAAAGTGCGTGAAATGTGTCAATTTAATGAAGGAATCTTTCATTTCAATTGATTAAAATCCCGGATTGCATTTTTAAGTGCAACATGCCAAACATCGTTTCGGAGTGCTTGCTGACTTGATTATATCCTTCAGTCTCTCCTCGAACAACTCCTCTGGGGTTCTATAGTTAAAGCGTCTACGTGGCAACTGGTTGATGAATCGGTTGATACGCGTCAGCGTCTCTGCTTCCA
>JAAYFC010000148.1 GCA_012728435.1 Clostridiales bacterium
CGTTAGGTGTTTGTACTTCTTCTCGTTCTTGTGCATTGTCTGAGCTCCTTTTCTTCTCAGACTAAACTCCACCAGCAATTTCGTCTCCTACTAACTTCCACCGCAACGTCCACTGTGGAAGTTACTCTGTGAATTTACTCCAGGAATTTTTTCATGGAAATATCCTCCTTATATTGAGTGACCTCACTCGTTTTTCATTTATGATGAAAGGCATATGCCCTTTATCCTTGAGACTGATTGTACCATAAACGCTTAGAACTGTCTAAGGCGGCACCGTGTTGAGCTTAATCAAACAGGATAAAACATCAGCTGCCGGACAGGTTCATGCCAATACAATTCACTCCTTCTTATATTACCCATTCCCCGGATGTTTGAATCGGAAAGTTAGCTGCCCAAGCCGCTAAAATAAAATCAACTTTTTACAACTAAGCGGACGTGTTGCCCCTTTAAGGGGACAGGAAGCCGATGCCATAGGGCTGCAATAAAAGGGTGATGCTGCTGCCGGCCTTTGACGCGGTGGAGGCTGCATCCCCGGCATCCAGGACATCCTTCAGGACAAGGTCGCCCTCAAGGCTAATTTCCCTTTGCTCTTTTGAGCTGCAATTAACAGCGATATAAAGGCTGTCCCCCTCCAGGGATTTTTTGAGTACAAAAACGTCTTCTGTCACCTGCAGCACTTCGGTTTTCCCAAGGGCAATCAGGGGCATCTTGAGGCGCTGGTGGTTCATCTTTTTGATGTAGTTGAGGATGGAGGCCGGGTCTTCCTGCTGGGCGTAGACCCCGGGGTAGGGGTATTCCCGGGCCGTCACACCAGGGGGGTCTTTGGTGACCTCGTCCTCTGCCCACAGCATGCCCAGGCGCTTGTTGGGGTCGTTGCCAGAGCCCAGCATGCCGATCTCCTCCCCGTAGTAGGTGAAGCTGTGCCCCCCCATCAGGGACAGCAGGGCATGGGCAAACTTCACCCGCTGAGGCAGCTGCCGGCCCTGGACCAGGCCTACGGTGCGGCCGGTGTCGTGGTTGGACAGGAAGGGGGCCAGGGTTCTGTCCGGCATGGCCGCCTTCACCTGGTTTAGGTATTTAACAAATGTTTCGGCAGGCTTGCGGCTCCTGATGCTGGCGGCAATATAGCCCTCTGCCTGGGCAGCGGGGAAAAGGAAGAAGCTGTCAATTCCGCTGTCGTAATAGGCTGCGATTTGCTCCAGGCTCTTCCAGCATTCACCCACCAGGTAGCTATCGGGCTTCAGCTCCTGACAGGTCTCCTTCATAAAGCGCAGGAAGGCGATGTTGTCCTGGTCGCGCGCGGTGTAAAAGCTGGTGACGGCATCCAGGCGGAAGCCGTCTATGCCCACATCAATTAACCAGAAGGCCAGGATGCCGCGAATCTCCTCCCGCAGGGCCGGGTTATCCAGGTTCAGGTCGGGCATTTGCCCGCCAGCAAACTGTTCCTCATAATACCAGTCTGTGCCGGACAGCTGGACAAACCCCTTGTCCTCCTCCTGACGGAAGTTGTAGTAGCCCACCTTGGGATGGTCCTTCCGGCCTATTTTCAGGGCATCCACTGCCTCTAAAAACCAGGGATGTCGGGTGGAGGAGTGATTGACCGGCAGGTCGATGATGAGGCGGATGCCCAACTCCTGGCAGCGGGCCACTACAGCTTTGAAATCTGCCATTGTGCCATAGAGGGGGTCCACCGCCTTGTAGTCGGTGACATCGTATTTATGGTAACTGGGGCTGGGCATGACAGGCATCAACCAGATGCCGTCATAGCCCATGTCGTGGATGTAATCCAATTTGGACAGCAACCCAGGGAAATCCCCGATGCCGTTGCCGTCGCTGTCGGAGTAGGAATAGACAAAGACCTCGTACCAGTTAGTGGCCTCCGCCTGGGCGATTGCAAAACTGCCGCCTAAAAGCAACAGCAAGGTGAAGGCCAGGCACAGCAGTTTTTTCATTTCTTTTTGCTCCTTGTGCAGGCATTTGATTCTCTTTCCTGCATTGTATCACACAAGGCCGGGGCCTTCAACAAATGGCGGCGGGGGGTGGCGTTGTGACAAAACGGAAACCATGCTATACTGACCTCAATCAAACAATGATCATCATCTGATGCAGCCCCCGCGGTACCGGGGGTTGCTGAAAGGAATCCTGCATGCGTAATAGCGGTGTTCTGTTGCACATCACCTCCCTGCCCGGCCGCGAGGGGATTGGCACCCTGGGGCGCGAGGCGCGTTCTTTTGTGAATTTTCTGGTGAAGGCGGGCATGAGCATCTGGCAGGTGCTGCCCATCTCCCCCACGGGTTACGCCGAATCACCCTACCAATGCTTTTCCACCTACGCGGGCAACCCCCTTTTGATTGACCTGGACACCTTAATAAAGCAAGGCATCCTAAAAAGTGATGCCGCGGCGCCGCAATCCCCAAAGGTGGACCAGGTTGATTACGCCCCCTTGATCGCATATAAAACCCAGATGCTCAGCCTGGCCTTCCAGCAGTCTTATCACAGGCTGCGCCGGCGGGTGGACGCCTTCCGCGCGGAGAACGCCCTGTGGATAGAGGATTACGCCCTGTTCATGGCCATCAAGCGCCACTTTGGCGGCATGTCCTGGCAGGAGTGGCCGGATGAGGCCATCCGCATGCGCCGCGCCCGCGCGCTGCGCGCTTACAAAAAGCAGCTGGAGGCGCAGATCAACCTGCAGGTCTTTGTCCAGTACCTTTTCTTTGAGCAGTGGTTCGCGCTGAAGGACTACGCCAATGAGCGCGGCATCCGCATCTTTGGGGACATGCCCATTTATGTGGCGGAGGACTCTGCCGATGCCTGGGCCAACCCCCAGGTGTTTCAGCTAAACAAGGAACGGCGCCCGGTCAAGATCGCGGGCGTGCCGCCGGATTATTTCGCGGCGGATGGCCAGCGCTGGGGCAACCCCCTGTATGACTGGGCCTACCTGCGCCGCACAGACTATACATGGTGGCTAAACCGCCTCAAAGCAATGGAGCGCATCTTTGACATCACACGGGTGGATCACTTCATCGGCTTTGCCAACTACTATGCGGTGCCCGCGGATGAGGACACCGCGCGCAACGGCGTCTGGGTGACAGGCCCTGGCCGCGCCTTCTTTGACGCGGTCAAGCGCGAGCTGCCGGACATGAACATCATAGCGGAGGACCTGGGCGCGGTCAGCCCGCGGGTGCGCAAGCTGATGGATTACACCGGCTACCCCGGCATGAAGGTGATGACCTTTGCCTTCTCCGGTGACCCATATAACGAGCATCTGCCCAAGTACCACGTGGAAAACTCCCTGGTCTACACCGGCACGCACGACAACAACACCCTGCTGGGCTGGTGGAACAAGGCATCCGCCGAGGTGCGCAACAACACCCTGTTGGCCCTGGGTATAAGGCATGATGAGGAGCTCACCCAGGCCTTTATCAAAGCCACCTTACAAAGCGTTTCAAAAACAGCCATCATCCCCATGCAGGACGTGCTGCGCCTGGGCGAATCGGCGCGCATGAACCTGCCTGGCACTGTGGGCGGCAACTGGATGTGGCGGATGAAGCCAAAGGCTGCCAGCAGCCGGATCGCCAGGTGGCTGTATGCATTGAATGAGGAAACAGGCAGGCTGCCTGAGAAGGATTTGCCATTTTAATCAGAAATGCCATCAATGAAGGCGGGGAGCAGTCCCCGCCTTGTTTTATCAGTATAAAACCAGATAATTGTCAATTTCCCACTGGCTCACGCGTTGGCGGTAGTCCTCCCACTCCTTGAGTTTACCGCAGGCGTAATGCCCCATGATGTGCGCGCCCAGCGTCTCTTTCACCAGCGCGTCTTTTTGCATGCAGGCGATGGCCTCGCTCAAATTGGCGGGCAGGGCTTCAATGCCGCGCGCTTCGCGCTCTGATTGCGGCATTATATAGATATTCTCCGCGATCTCCGGGGGCGGCGTCAGCCCCTGTTTGATGCCTTCCAGCCCGGCCTTCAAGAGCAGGGCCAGGGCCAGGTAGGGGTTGCAGGAGGGGTCCGGGCTGCGCAGTTCCAGCCGGGTGCCCCGGCCCCGGGCGGAGGGAATGCGGATCAAGACCGAGCGGTTCCTGGCGGACCAGGATTTGTAGCAGGGGGCTTCAAAGCCTGACACCAGGCGCTTGTAGGAGTTGACCAGGGGGTTTAAGACCGCCGTCATCCCGGAAACATGCTGTAACAGCCCTGCAATAAAGTGATAGGCTTCACGGGACAGCTCCTGATCCCCCTGCGGGTCGTGGAAGATGTTTTTGCCGTCCTTAAACAGGGACATGTTGGTGTGCATGCCTGAACCCGCCACGCCAAACAGGGGTTTGGGCATGAAGGTGGCGTGCAGGTGGTGGCGCTGGGCGATGGTTTTCACCGCCAGCTTGAAGGTCATGATGTTGTCGGCGGTCTGTAAAGCCGACGCGTACTTAAAATCTATCTCATGCTGGCCGGGGGCGGATTCGTGGTGGGAGGCCTCAATCTCAAAGCCCATGTCCTCCAGGGCCAGGCAGATGTCCCGCCTTGCAATCTCCCCCCGGTCAATGGGGCCCAGGTCAAAATACCCGGCCTCGTCATTGGTGCTGGTGGTGGGGTGGCCGTCTTCATCGGTATGGAAGAGAAAGAACTCGCACTCCGGCCCCACGTTGAAAGTGTAGCCCATCTGGTCAGCTTCCTTGATGACCTGCTTTAAGATGTACCGCGGGTCGCCGCCAAAGGGCTGGCCATCGGGCGTAAATACGTCGCAAATCATGCGCGCCTCGTGCTCCGCGCGGCCATGCCAGGGCAAGCGGGCGAAGGTGGACAAATCCGGGTGGAGCATCATGTCCGATTCCTCCAGGCGCAAAAAGCCCTCGATGGAGCTGCCGTCCACCATCACCTGGTTTTTGAGCGCGCGATCAATTTGCGAGGCATTGATGGCGATGTTTTTAAGCTGGCCGAAGATATCTGTAAACTGCAGACGGATGAAGCGAATCTGCTCTTCCTCAATAATCCGTTTAATCTCTTCCCGCGTCACACGCGCCACCTGCCTTCCTTGTGTCCGCCGCGCAGCGGCTGCCATCGCCCTTATCTTAGGCGCTTTTGTAAAACAGGGTCAAGAAAAGCGGGGGCATTTTGCCATTCCATACAGACAAAAAACAAAGCGCCCGCGATGCCGGACGCTTCAATCTGCCTTCTTTATTCCGGATACAGCTTCTGCATGGTATCAACAGCCTGCCGGATCATCTTCCGCAGGACGGTTTCGTCTATGTCCGCCAGTTTATTCACATAAATACAGCCAACACCCGTGCTGTGCTTGCCCAGGCGGCTCAAGGCATTCGCCCGATCGTCCTCCTTTTGCATAAGATAGAGGCTGATTTTCCCTTTCCTGGGTGCAAAGCCCACCCTGAAGGCATCGCCTTCATGGCCAGAATCATACTTGTAATGATACTGCCCAAAGCCTACCATGTTGCCCGTCCATAAAACGGGCGGCCAAGGCGTCTCCTCCTCAAACATCTCAAGCAATTTCAAGCCGTCCGCGCGCCTGCGCTCTGGCCTCAGGGACAGGATGTAATCACGGGCTGCCTGGTTTTCGGGCTTGGTTTTGGTCTGGTACATGGCGCGCTCCTTCATCCTTGGTTAAGGCGGGTACACCCGAGCCTATAGCTTAATCACAGGCGACAGGCCTTCCTCATCCGCGTGTTGGTTCAGGATGTCCGCCGCCTCACCCAGCACGTAGTCCTCCGTTTGCGCAATGGCCAAACCGATATAGTCCGCGGGGTTTAAAAGGGCTTGCAAATCCTCCGCGCTCAGGCCAAAGGCAGGGTCCCCCGCGATGCGCGCCAACAAATCATTGGGCAAGCCCTCCTCCTTCACCCGCTTGCCGGCTGCCATGGCGTGGCTGCGGATGCGCTCGTGCAGCTCCTGGCGGTTGCCGCCCTTCATCACGGCTTGCATTAGGATGTTTTCTGTTGCCATGAAGGGTAACTCCAAACGCAGGTGCTGGTCCATCATCTGCGGGTAGGCGACCAGGCCGGACGCGATATTCTCATACAAGGTCAGCACGGCGTCCGCCGCCAAGAAGCCCTCCGCCTGCGACAGCCTGCGGTTGGCGCTGTCATCCAGCGTGCGCTCCAGCCACTGGGCGGCCGCGGTCTGCTCCGCGTTGGCGGCATTGTTGATGATGAAGCGGCACAGGGCGGCCACGCGCTCCGAGCGCATGGGGTTGCGCTTATAGGGCATGGCGGAGGAGCCGACCTGCGCGGTTTCGAAGGGTTCCTCCACTTCCTTTAAATGTTGCAAAAGGCGCATGTCGTTTGAGAACTTGTGCGCGCTTTGCGCGATGCCGGACAGCACCTGCAGCGCGCGGCTGTCCATCTTCCTGGTATAGGTCTGGCCGGAGACGGCAAGCGGCCGGTCAAAGCCCATGCGCTGGGCGATGCGCGCATCCAGCTGCCTCACCTTGTCCGCATCACCCTCATACAGCGCCAAAAAAGAGGCCTGGGTGCCCGTCGCGCCCTTGCAGCCCAGGGGACGCAGGCTGCTTAGGAAGTGGTTTACCTCCGCCAAATCCATCAGCAAATCCTGCAGCCACAGGGTGATGCGCTTGCCCAGGGTGGTGGGCTGGGCGGGCTGGAAATGCGTGTAGCCCAGCATGGGTAAGCTTTTGTATTGTAATGCCTGTTTGGACAGCGCGCGGGCTGTGCCCACAATCCGCCTGCGCAGCAGGCGCATGGCATCCTGCAAAATCAACACATCCGCATTGTCCGTCACATAGCAGCTGGTGGCACCCAAATGGATGATGGGGGCGGCCGCAGGGCAGGCCAATGCGTAGGCCTTCAGGTGCGCCATCACGTCATGGCGCAGCTCCTGTTCAAAGCGCGAGATGGCCTCAAAATCCACATCCTCCGTGTGCGCGGCCAATTCCGCCACCTGCGCGTCGGTAATGGGCAGGCCCAACTCCTGCTGCGTTTGCGCCAGAACCAGCCACATCCGCCGCATCAGTCGCGCGCGGTGCGCGGGCGAGAACAGCGACTGCATCTCAGGGCTTCCATACCGGGTGGTAAAGGGGCTTTGATAGGTTTCCTGGCCTTGCATGCGGCACCTCTACTAGATTTGATACCCTGATAATAAAAGGACTTGTCCGCGGCGTCAATCACTTGACAGCCCTGGAAGCGGAGCGTAGCATAAGGACATCAAAACAAGGAGGGCTGCACGCGTGAAGAACACCGCCTGTTAAGTTCTTTTTTTGGACGAAGCACGAGGGCTTTTTACCTGTGCTTTCACAGGGGGTTTTCACATGGCAGTCATTCAAATACAGGACTATTTTTTCGCCTACAACGGCAATATTACGCCGGTTTTTGAGGGGCTCAACTTTCATATGGATTCCAGCTGGCGTCTGGGCTTGGTGGGCCGCAACGGGCGCGGCAAAACCACGCTGCTACGCCTCTTGGCCGGGCAGCTCAAGGGACACGGGCAGATCATCAGCAGCCTGCCCTTTGACCTCTTCCCCTATGAGGTGGACTTGGACCGCCCGGCGGGCGAGGCGCTCATTGACGCGCTGGCGCCCTATACGCAGTGGGAAACGCAGATGCGGGATTTGCTTTCGCAATCAACGCCTGAAGCCATCCGCCAATATGGGGAAATCGAGCATCAATACAG
>JAAYFC010000149.1 GCA_012728435.1 Clostridiales bacterium
CTACTCATTCGAAGATTTTGCCAGGCAGCTCGCTGCCTGGCAACCCCGGAGCAACCAGCTCCCGATGAGACCCCTGGGCTTCCTCTCCCCGGTGGAGTTCCTGAAAGCACACACTGTCCAAGATGTTTGACTAACCTACACAAAGAGGTTGCCATATCGTGACCACCCGAGACAATTGCCCCTGCTGCCTGATTGAACGGGGACATACTGCATGATATGATAGACGCATCAACAGAAAGGATGACGTGATGGCCAGAAGAAGCGGCAACCGATTGTTTTCGCCCGCGCGCCGGCGTAAAACCGGCTGCCTGATGGTGATTGTGTTATTTGTGCTTGCGATTGTTGTGACGCTGTCGCTCAACGCGCTGTCCAACCGTTTTGTGCGCCTGGAAATCCGCCCGGTGACCATCCTCAATCTACCCAGGCAGTTAGAGCGCTTCCGGATTTTGCACTTGAGTGACTTAAACGCGGCCAAACTGGGAAACAACCAGGCAAATCTGCTTGCCTCCTTGGGCAAGGAGCCTTATTCCGCCGTCATCATGACAGGCGACATGGTGGGAAAAGGCGGCAACATCCAGCCGCTGCTGGAATTAGGCGCGCAGATCCCGGCCAACATCCCCAAAATCTTCATCACTGGCGACAGCGACCCTCATCCCTATTACACCGCCCCGCACGGCGATGACGAGGTGAAGGCGGAATACATCCGGGCGCTGGAATCCAATGACTTCATCTTTTTAGAGGCACCCTACAAACTTGAGCAGGATGGGCAGATCATCTGGTTTTGCCCGGGCGAACTGTTTATGCTGGACCTTGTTAGCGCGGAGTTTTCGCTTACAGAACAGGTGAACACCCTGTTGGCCTCGGACAATCCCTACGCGCCCCAGACAGGCGCACAGCTAAGATATGCGCAGCACAGGCTGGACATCATCGCGCAATCCAAGGATGCCTTCGCAGAAATGAAGCCGGAGGACACCATCGTCGCGGTGATGCATCACCCCCCCGACACTGAGCAGTTGGGTGAGATGGCGCTGTTGCACCAGGAAGAGGAGGTTGGGGTCACACCCAGTCTGTTTTTGGCCGGGCAGTTTAATAACGGCCAGGCACGCCTGCCAGGTTTGGGCCCCATCTACCTGCCCAAGACATCAGACAGAAAAGGCGGCTTCTTCCCAGGGGATGAGGACATCAGCGGCCTGTCCATTGTCAAAGGCTATCCGCTGCACATCAGCCCCGGCTTGGGCGTTTCGGGCTTTTACCCCGTCCCTGTCCGGCTGTTTAACCGCCCAGCCGCCACCATCCTTGAACTGACGTCCAGAATGACGCGCTAGGAGGGCAAGGTGAGCAGCAAGCGGTTTTACAACAGAGAGCTGTCCTGGCTGAACTTCAATGAGCGCATCCTCAACGAAGCGCTCAATCCGGACAACCCGCCGCTGGAGTGCGCGCGCTTTTTGTCCATCGTGTCCAGCAACCTGGACGAGTTTTTCATGGTGCGCGTGGGCAAACTGGAGCGCAAGAAGGACATGGGCCGGCAAACACCCGACCCCGCCGGATACAGCCCCAAGGCGCAGCTGGCATTGATATATAAAAAGGTGCGTTCCCATGTGGAGCGCCAGTACCGCGTGCTCAACAACCACATCCTGCCCGATTTGGCGTCACATGGGATGCACTTGTTACACCCTCATGCGCTGTCAGAACGGCAGGCAAGCTGGCTTACGCAATACTATCAAACCCAGGTGCTGCCCATCTTAAGCCCCCGCACCTTAAACCCCAGGCATCCCTTCCCGATTCTGTCAGCAAAGGAGCTGTACATCGCAGTCCATCTGCGCAATGAGAAGACAGGTCAAACCGCCCTTGCCATCGTGCCCGTGCCGCGCGCCTTGGCGCGGGTGGTGATCCTGCCCATGGGGCAGGGACGCGCGCGCGGCGTGCTGCTGGAGGACCTGATCTCCCACTTTTTGCCCGACCTGTTCAAGGGCGTCAGCATCCAGGCGCAGATGCCCTTCCGCATCACGCGCAACACGGACTTTGTGATCAACCTGGATGACATGGACAACCTGCTCAACGAGATGAGCAAAAACGTACAGCGCCGCTCCTATGGCAAGATTGTGCGGCTGGAAATACCGCGGGGAGCCGACAAGCAGCTGCTCAAGATGCTGCGGCAAGGGTTCAGCGTCGCGGACGAGGGCATCCTGCAGGTGCCAGGGCCACTGGATTTGCGCTTTTTCATGCGCCAGCTGTGCAACCTCATCGGCTTTGATGACCTGCGCTATCCCCCTTTCTCGCCGCGGACTGACAAGCGGTTCATGGCACGGGAGAGCATCTTCCGCACAATTAGAAAGGGCGACCTGTTTTTGCACCACCCCTATGACAGCTTCGACCCGGTCATCCGCTTTTTGTCCGAAGCCGCGACGGACCCGCAGGTGCTTTCCATCAAGCAGACCCTCTACCGCGTATCCAACCACAGCCCCATGATTGACGCGCTGGCACGCGCCGCAAAAAACGGCAAGCAGGTGACGGTGCTCATTGAGGTGCGCGCGCGCTTTGATGAGGAGCACAACATCGCGTGGAGCAAGGCGCTGGAAAAGGCCGGCTGCCACGTGCTGTACGGCGTTCCCCGATGGAAAACACATTCGAAAGTGACCCTGATTATCAGACGCGAGCCAGAGGGGCTGCGCCACTACACGCATTTTGCCACCGGCAACTACAACGATGTAACCGCCAAGCTGTATACCGACATGGGCATCTTCACCTGCGACAAGCAGCTGGGCGAGGACGCAGCCTCCTTCTTCAACCTGATTTTGGGCTACCGCTACATCTACCCGATGCGGGAAATGATCGCCTCCCCCTACCAGCTGAGGGAAGCCATGCTGATGCGCATCAGGCGGGAGGAAACCAGCGCGAAAGAGGGCAGGCTGTGCGGCATCACAATGAAGATGAACTCACTGTCTGACCCGCAGATGATGGACGCGCTGCTGTCCGCCGCCAAGGCGGGGGTACCCGTGCGGCTGATGGTGCGCGGCATCTGCTGTTTGAGGTACAAGGCGCATGAAAACCTGCAGATTTACAGCACAGTGGGCAGGTTTTTAGAGCATCCCCGCATTTACTGTTTTGAAAACCAGGGCGAGAAGGAGGTCTTCCTCTCCTCCGCCGATTTGATGCCCCGCAACCTGGACAAGCGCATCGAGCTGACCGTACCCGTGAAGGACGCGCGCATCAAAGCGCAAATCGTTTCCATCCTGGAGCTGGGCTTTATGGACAACCAAAAGCTGTGGAAATTGACACGCGGGAATCACTATGAGCGTGTCCCCAAAAAAGATCCCGGAATCAACCAGCAGGAGGAGCTGATCCGCTCGCCCAACCCCTTGCTTGACAGACAATTCCAGCGGGGATAGACTGATTTCCAAGGTTTTACCCTTTCCAGAACGTAACGCCATGACATGAAGGAGCCTACGCGATGATTCAGATTTACAACAGCCAGAGCCGGCAAAAGGAAGTCTTCAAGCCCATTACAAAAGGCAAGGTGGGGATGTACTGCTGCGGGCCGACGGTGTATGACTATTTCCACATCGGCAATGCGCGGCCCTTCATCATGTTTGATGTCTTCCGCCGCTACCTGGAAAGCCAAGGCTACGAGGTGAATTATGTACAAAACTTCACCGACGTGGACGACAAGATGATTGAGCGCGCGCGCAGGGAGGGCATCACCGTCAAGGAGCTGGGAGAGCGCTTTATAGCCGAGTATTTCAAGGACGCAGGCGCCTTGGGTGTGCGCCCTGCGACCGTTCATCCCAAGGCAACGGAGCATATGCCACAGATGATTCGCCTGATTGAAGGCTTGGTGGATGCCGGCATTGCCTATGAGAAGGACGGCAGTGTGTACTTCCACACACCGGCCTTCCCCGAGTATGGCAAGCTGTCCGGGCAGAACCTGGAGGATCTGGACAGCGGCGCGCGCATCAGCGTGGATGACGAGAAAAAGAATCCCCTGGATTTCGCGCTGTGGAAGGCAGAGAAACCGAATGAACCCAGCTGGGACAGCCCCTGGGGCCGCGGCCGCCCAGGCTGGCACATTGAGTGCAGCGCCATGAGCATGGAATACCTGGGCGCGCATTTTGACATCCACTGCGGCGGGCAGGACTTGCTTTTCCCCCATCACGAAAATGAGGTTGCGCAAAGCGAGGGGTTCACCGGACATCCCTTTGTGAACTATTGGATGCACAACGGGTTTTTAAACATCGACAACGCCAAAATGTCCAAATCCCTGGGCAATTTCTTCACTGTACGGGACATCTTAAAGGAGTATGACCCGGAGGATGTGCGGATGCTTTTGCTGTCCGCGCACTACCGCAGCCCCCTCAATTTTAGCCGCGAGATGATGATGCAGGCCAAGGCCTCCCTGACCCGGCTGTATACCGCGCGGGAGCGTTTGCTGGGCCTGGAAGCTACGCAAAAAGACAAAGCCGGCGCCAAAGCTGATGGTCAGCTTATCCAGGAAATGGAGGAGATTCAAGCGCGCTTTACCGCAGGCATGAATAATGATTTCAACACCGCGGAAGCCATGGGTGCCCTGTTTGAGCTGGTCTACTTCATCAACACCAAGCTGTTTGAGCACAGCGCGATGGAAGAGATTCAAAAGGCAACGGAGATTTTCTCCGGTATGACGGACATCTTTGGCATCCTCAGTAAAAAGACGGATGAGATCCCTGCGCAAGTCCAGACGCTGGCAAGCCAGCGCGCGCAAGCCCGCAAGGACAAAAACTGGGCGCAAAGCGACGCGCTGCGCGACCAGATTGCCTCGCTGGGCTACGTGGTGGAGGACAGCCCGCAAGGACAGAAGCTGCGGAAACGCTAAAATCAATCTCAACACGCCATGAAAACCATCAAAGCAAAACCAGCCCTGGGCTATGCCAGCCTGGCCTTGTGCCTTGGGGTGGTTCTGCTTTTAATTGGCCTGGTTATCGCAGAGCAAACAAACCAGGCAAAGCCTGTGACGCTCACGCTCAATCCCCAGCTGGCGCCTGCAAGCACAGGGCCTGATCATAGCAGCAAAATCAATCTAAACACAGCCACACTGGATGAACTGATGCATATGCCCGGCATTGGACAATACCTGGCGGAGCAGATCATCGCCCAGCGGGCGCATCACCCCTTTTATTTTATTGAAGATTTGATGGTCATCAGCGGCATTGGGGAAAAACGGATCAAGGCCTTGGCTGAGGTCGCCTATGTCGCGCCCATTGATGGCAGCGATGAAAACCACACCGACCATTTGAGCGATTGATCTCTATACTTGACGAAAACTTTAACGCACTCATGGACAGAGCAATTTTTTGTCACCCGCGAAGACGAGTGAAGGAGGCGTAGCCTCGTCGGAATACCTTCCGTTTTGTTTCCGGCACGCATGCGTGCCGGAGGCCTAAACGAAGGGATTCCTCCTCCCCATTGAAAGCCTGCTTTCA
>JAAYFC010000150.1 GCA_012728435.1 Clostridiales bacterium
CTGACCTTTTCTCTTCACCAAAACTTCTCTTTTAGCACTATTCCTATTCTTTAGTCACACTTTATTACACTAACTTCCGTTCATTTCACATGGTAATCTCCACACCCTTTACACTGTGGAAGTTACGATGTGAATTTACGGATTTTCCAGATTGTATGTTTCATAGTTGCAGCCTTACAGCCGGGCGGGCTGTGGGCTTGTTGTCCAGACAGGATCCCGGGTGATTTCGCAATTCTTTGACCCGCCTTTTGCGCCACAGCCTGGAAGGCCACCACAGGTGCCCTCCCCTTTTTCACCAATTTAAGGTATGATACAAACAAACGAGCATATGAAGGAGGGGCATCATGAAAATATGCGTGATTGGCGGAGGCGGCGGGCGCTCCATGTTCCTGGCGAAGAGCATTGCCCAGCGCGCGCAGACCCTTGGGATTAAAGAGCTGGTGTTCATGGACATTGACGGGGACAAGCTGGCCCTCTTTGGCGGCATGGCCCGCCACGTGGCGGCCATGCTGGCGCCGCAGATGCGCTTCCGCTTGACCACGGATGCCAGGGACGCGCTGGAAGGCGCCGACTATGTGATTACCACGCTGCGGGTCGGCGGGGACAAGCTGCGCACCCAAGATGAGCACATCGCGCTTGACCTGGGCATCCTGGGGCAGGAGACAACAGGGGCAGCGGGCTTTTCCTTTGCCATGCGCTCCATCCCGGTGCTGATTGATTACTGTGAGCAGGTCCGGGCCTATGCCAAGCCCGGGGCGCTTGTGTTCAACTTCACCAACCCCGTGGGCATCGTGTCCCAGGCGCTAAGGGACAAAGGCTATGATTTTACATACGGCATCTGCGACGCACCCAGCGGGATGATGCATCAGTTTGCGGGGCTTTATGGCGTGGACGTCAGCCGGATGGAGGCGGATCTGTTTGGCCTCAACCACCTGTCCTGGTTTCACCGCATTACGGTGGATGGCCAGGACATCACCCAGGACCTGCTGAAGCGGGAGGATGCCCGCAAGCGCACCGACCTGCGCTTCTTTGGGGCGGATCTATTAAGCTACCTGGGCTATGTACCCAATGAGTACCTGTACTATTACTACTACCGCGAAAAGGCGGTGGACAACATCCTGCGCGCCGGCAAGACCCGCGGGGACATCATCCTGGACATCAACCAGGGCATGCTGGCGGAAATGGCGGGCTTAAACCCGGATACGGAGTTTGACAAAGCGCTGGCCATCTTCTCCAAATGGTATGGGATGCGGGAAGCCCAGTATATGGCCAATGAAACCGGCGTGAAACGGGATACAGTCTGGTCCTTTGACCCCTTTAAAAAGGATGATGGCGGCTATGCGGGTGTTGCGCTGAACTTCATCGACATCCAGCGCTCCGGCAGGCAGGGCAGCATGGTATTGACCGTGCCCAACCAAGGTGCTGTGTCCTTCCTGAACCCCGGGGACACGGTGGAGGTCACCTGTGACATCACAAAGGACAGCTGCCTGCCCCGGCGCTTCCCAGAGGTGCCGGATCACCAACAGGAGCTGATCACAAGGGTGAAATACTACGAGCGCATCGGTGCTCAGGCCATCCTGCAGCGCAGCCGGAAGCTGGCGGTGGAAGCGCTGATGTGGCATCCCCTGGTCAATTCCTATTCCCTGGCTGTGTCGCTTTGCGAGCAATTGATTGCGCTCAACGAGCCCTACACCGGGCCCTGGGGGGCATAGAGATGAAAAAAGTAGTGGGCTTTGGGAAAACCAATGTGGATTTGCTGTATACCGGCATGCCCAGGGTGCCCCGGGAAGGGGAGGAAATCTACGCCCAGGGCTTTTCCATGCAGTTGGGGGGCGGCGTCCCCGCCACCCTCATCAACCTGGGGCGCTTGTCCGTCCCCTGCCAAATCCAGACCCTGCTGGGCAAGGACCAGTTCTCCGCCTTTGCAAAGGGGCAGTTTGAGGGCAATGGGGTCACCCCCCACAACCTGTATCAGGGGGATGGGATGCCGGTCAACCTGACCAGCGCCGTCATCACCCCCCGCGACCGGGCCTTTATCAGCTACAGCGATGACACCCCAATTACGCAGCAGATTCAAAAGGAAGCCCTGGCATTGTCCCAGGGCGCGGACATCGTGCTGATGCAGGAGGAGCTGCTGCCCATCTACCAGACGCTGAAGGATCAGGGTTCCCTGTTGGTGTACGACACCGGCTGGCGGGAGGACATGAGCCTTGCCAGCATGGAGGAAGTGCTGCTGATGGCCGATTGGTACACCCCCAACGACAAAGAAGCCATGAAAATCACCGGCACAGACAGCCCCCAGGCTGCAGCCCGGGTGCTGGCGGATTTCTTTGAAACAGTTGTGATTAAACTGGGCAAGGAAGGCTGCCTTTTATACCAACATGGCTGGGAGCTGATTGTTCCCGCCATGCCGGATGTGCCGGTGGTGGATACCACCGGCGCCGGGGACGCCTTCCTGGCCGGCTTCACCTATGGGCTCTTCCATGGGGCAGAGCCCGCCCTCTGCGCCCTGTACGGCAACATCACCGGCGGCACCTGCGTGCAGGCAGTGGGCTGCCTGGGCAGCTATGTGACGGAGGAGGAGCTGCTGAAAAAGGCCGATCAAATGAAAGCCTTGCTGCGCGGCTAAGCCCCGCCGCCATATCAAAAACCACCGCACAAAAAGCGGTGGTTTTAGGGGATTCATCCCGGGCCCTTACATGGTGACCCATCCGCGACTCGAACGCGGGACACCTTGATTAAAAGTCAAGTGCTCTGCCGACTGAGCTAATGGGTCATGCCTCCCGATGGGGCTGCAAAAACCCCGAAACGGCAAAGGGAATTATATACCAGGCCGCCATCCCGTGTCAAGCGCTGGGGATGAGGTTTTCAGGCGCACGTGCAAATAGCTGGTTTTATGGAGGTTTTAAGGTAATGAAGTGCCTCTTAAGCCCGGCTAGCCCACTACTAAGGCTTTCGCCAACATACAGGCGCCTTTCACCGCGTCACCGGGTGCGGCAATAGCGGTTTGCGCCGCGGGCAGTTTGTTTGCAAGCAAATCGCACAGGGCGCGCCGCAGCGCGTTGTCCCGCTCCAGCAGGCCGCCGGCCAAGGAGACGCGCAGCTGTTGTTGGGGCAGTTGCGTGATGACACTTTGAATCAGCAAAAACAGTGCCTGCGCGCCTTTTTGAACCAAATCCAACGCCAGCGCATCCCCTGCTTCCGAGGCCTTGAGCACAATGGGCGCGCTGGCGGCCACCTGTGCCTTTGCAAAGCGCTGGTGGAACAGCGCGATGCTGTCTTCGGGTACGCGCAATTGATAATGGGCGAGCAGGGCGGGCAGCATGCCCGTTTTTAGATCCCGGTGTTCCCGGCTTGCCAAAGCGCGGCGCATGGCCTGCCACCCCAGCCAGCTGGCTGAGCCCTCATCGCCCAGCATATGACCCAGGCCGCCTGCGCGCACTACCTGCGCGGTTGAATCACGCCCCAGTGCCAAGGAGCCCGTGCCGGCGATTAAGCAATAGCCATCCAGGCTGTTGAGGCTGCCCACCAGTAGAATCTCACCATCGGTGCCCACATGCAGGGGACAGGCGAGAAAGCTGTTTAAAAAGGCATGGAAATCCGCCTGATCCGCAGTTCGGCCCAAGCCCGCGCTGCCCAGGCAACCGCAGGCAAAATCGGTCAATTGGATGCCCAGCGCGTCACAGGCGGCGATAAGCAGCCCTTGGGCGTTCTCATAAGCGGTTGCCGCGCCAACGCTATGCGGGTTGGTGGGGCCGCCCTCCGATGTGTGCAGAAGCCTGTCGGTATCCGCCTCAAACACCCGCAGCCGCGAACGGGTGGCGCCGCCGTCAATCCCAAAGCCTATTCGCATCTGCATCCTCCGCGTCCAAAGTTTTCCTTACTTGAATGTAACAACGCCAGGCTCATACGTCAAGATGAGCCCGCTGGCTGATGGAACAAGCCTCAAAGAATCACGATGATGCAAGCGCATCTTGCCACTGCCGGCCGGATAAACTATACTGCGGCCAAGGCGCAACATCCCGCGGCGGATTATTAAATATCAGCAAAGGCGGAACATGATTTGGACACACAGTCAAAGCAGTACTTGACCCAGCTGCAAAGCGAGCAGATCAACCAGGACAGCCTGGGTTTGGACGGCATGGATGGTCTGGCCATTGCCCGGGTGATGAATGAGGCGGACGCGCAGGTCCACCTGGCGGTGCAGATGGCGCTGCCCCAAATCGGCGAGGCGATTGAGCAAATCGCGCAGCGCTTTTTACGCGGCGGCCGGCTGTTTTATCTGGGTGCCGGCACAAGCGGGCGCCTGGGTGTGCTGGATGCCAGTGAGTGCCCGCCCACCTTCGGCGTTTCATATGAACAGGTGCAGGGCATCATCGCTGGCGGCGACAGCGCACTGCGCCATGCCAGCGAGGGCGCGGAGGACAAGGCTGACCGTGGCCGGCTGGATTTGATCAAAGCAGGGCTTGGGGACAAGGACGCCCTGGTTGCCATCAGCGCCAGCGGCTTTGCGCCTTATTGTAGCGCGGCCCTGGACTACGCGCGCGAGATTGGCGCCTTGGCCATCGCGCTGTCATGTAACAGGCAGACGCGTTTGTCACAGCATGCGGATATCGCCATTGAAACGCCCACGGGGCCGGAGGTGCTGATGGGCTCCACACGCTTAAAGGCGGGCACCGCTACCAAGATGGTGCTCAACATGCTGTCCACCGGCGCCATGGTGCGCACGGGGCGCGTGTACAAGAACCTGATGGTGGATATGTCCGCTTCCAACAACAAATTAAAAGCGCGCGCGCTGCGCATCATGCGGTACGCGACGGGGCTGGAAGGCGAGGCGGCGGAACGTTTGCTGAAACAAGCTGATGGCAGCACCAAGATCGCCATCGTGATGGCTTTAGCAGATGCCAGCGCCCAGGACGCGCAAGCTGCCCTTTCGGCAGCTGGCGGCTGGGTCAGCGAGGCGGTCAGCCGCCTGCAAGGGCAAAAGGCATGAGCATTCAGCCATTATTACAGGATTTACAAGCGCTGGCGGTGGATTATCAGGCGCAGGGCTATTTCCCTTCGCTGTCGCTTGCTGTCTTTAACAGCCAGGATATGCTGTTTCGCTTCACTTTGGGTGAGGCCCGGGAGGACAGCCTGTTTGACATCGCCTCCCTGTCCAAGATTTTTACCGCCACCATTGTGCTGCGGCTGATTGATGAAGGGCGCTTTGATCTTGATACCCCGCTGTTGGCCCTTAACGAAACCGCACGGCAGGATTCGGTCCTCTGCGAGGGCCTGCGCGGCATCACTATTTATCAATTGCTGACACACACCTCCACCCTGCCCGCCTGGTATCCCATTTACACCCAGCCGGATTTTTACGCTGCTCTGCGGGAGGCAATCTTGCTGGAACGCGTCGATGGCATGATGTACAGCGACCTCAATTTCATGCTGCTGGGCCAGATTGTACAGGATGTCTATCCCACAGTGGCGGGGGAAAGCCTGCTTGCGCGCGCGCTGTGCAAGCCACTTTTCATTAAAGGCGCGCATGACGTGATGGATGAGTCCTTGCGCGCACGCGCCATTCCCAGCGGCTACGGCAACCCGGAGGAGGAGGCGGTCTGCGCGAAGATGGGCCTGCATTTTGACCGTTTCCGCTCGCACACGCCCATATCAGGAGAGGTGCACGATGGCAACGCGCATCATGCCTTTTACCAGCAGTACGCGGGGCACGCTGGCATTTTCAGCGATGTGGAGAGCCTGGTGACCCTGTGCCGCTACTACCTCACGACGGATTCTGAATTGTTGAAATCAGCCCAGCGGGAGCAGACCCAGGGCCGGGGCCTGGGCTTTGCGGTGGGGGAGATGTACCCCAAGGGCTGCGGGCACACCGGCTTCACTGGTACCAGCCTGTACCTTTCCCGTGAGCTGGATATCGGCTGCGTCATCTTAAGCAACCGCTGTTTTTACAAGGACCTGAATTACAAACCCACCAAGCCCTTCCGGAAAGAGGCGCACCAGCTGGTGGCGGACTACGCGCAGGCGTTCACAAACCTGGATGCGTGACATAAACCAGGCCCGCGATCCAGCCGAGGCCCTGCTTGCAAAAATGCGCCTGAAGGGGCATGCTGATGGTGTCCTTTTAGGCGAAGACCTACTTAACAACAATGGGAGGTATGCACATGATAGCCCTTGGAAGTGACCACGCGGGACTGCCACTGAAACTGGAAATCATCAAGCTGCTTAACGAGCTGGGCCTGGAATTTACCGACTTTGGCACTGATTCCCCTGACCGGGTGGATTATCCGGTCTACGGCAAGCGCGCCGCTTTAGCTGTGGCCAGCGGGCAGTGTGAGCGCGGGTTGATTTTCTGCGGCACGGGGGTGGGCATCTCCATCTCCGCCAACAAGGTGCCGGGCATCCGCTGTGTAGTCTGCTCCGACTGCTATTCCGCCAGCATGGCCAGGCGGCACAACGATGCCAACATGCTGGCGCTGGGCGCGCGCGTGGTGGGGGTGGACCTGGCGCGGATGATTATCAAGCTCTTTTTGGATGAGCCCTTTGAGGGCGGCCGCCACGCGGAGCGGGTGAACCTCATCAGCGGGATTGAAGAAGAATACCGCGGGCAATACTCAAAACAAGAGCAAGAAGGCGGCTGCAGCTCATAGTACATCAGGCAGCGGGCAGCTGACCCTTCCCGCCGCTTTGGGCGCTGGCTGTAAATCCGGCGCAGGTTCCTGCCAAAAGCCCGGGATGTGCAAAATGCCTGGGCTTTTTTGATGAGGTTCTGATAGAATGATAAAAAACTATGATAAGGAGCGCGTTTAATGGCCCTCATCCGTTTGAACTATCCCTCCCAAGCCCTGGCGCACAATACGGAGGTCACCATCATCCTGCCGGATCCGGACAAGGATCAGCTTTTGGCTAAGGGCAAGGCGAAGGGCAAATACCAGGTGCTCTATTTACTGCACGGTACGCACGGGGATCACACCGACTGGAGCCGCTACACCGCGATAGAGCGCTACGCAAGGGAGCGCTGCCTGGCGGTGGTGATGCCCTCCTGCGGCAACGCCTTCTACCAGGACATGGTATCAGGGCCGCAGTACAAGACCTTCCTGCTGGATGAATTGCCCAATTACCTAAGTGGCATCCTGCCCCTGTCGCGTGAGCGGGAGGACGTGTTCATTGCCGGGCTGTCCATGGGCGGCTATGGCGCGCTGCACCTGGCCCTTTCCAGGCCGCGGCAGTTCATGGCAGCGGCCTCGCTCTCCGGCGTCTTTACCTTCTCCATGCCGCTGAAGGAAGAGCCGGTCAGGGAGGATCTGCCCTGGCCGTTCATGGCCATGATTGGAGATCTGTCCGTGCGCCAGATTGACCGCAGCCGCCGCAACGTGCTGGTGCAGGCGAAGCAATTACTTGACAAAAAGGAGCCCCTGCCCGCCCTTTTCATCAGTGTTGGCACGGAGGACTTCACCCTGAACTACAACCGGGACGCAAAGAGAAGGCTGAGCAAGATGGGCGCCGCATTCACCTATGAGGAGCACCCCGGCGCCCACACCTGGGCGTACTGGGACACGCACATTCAGCGCGTGCTGGATTGGCTGCCCCTTAAAAAGGAAAGGGTCTGATCAGCTGCAGCCAATATAAAAAAGACGGCGTGGCCGTCTCAGACTGAAGACAAAGTCCCGGCTCCGAGCGGCTGGGATTTTGACTTTTATTTGGTGAATAGTGAGTAAATTCAAGGGAATTTGGGGGTTATATGGTATAATAAGGCATGAAACAAAGGGGTGTTGTTCCTTATGATGA
>JAAYFC010000151.1 GCA_012728435.1 Clostridiales bacterium
CTGACCTTTTCTCTTCACCAAAACTTCTCTTTTAGCACTATTCCTATTCTTTAGTCACACTTTATTACACTAACTTCCGTTCATTTCACATGGTAATCTCCACACCCTTTACACTGTGGAAGTTACGATGTGAATTTACGCTGTGTTTTGCTGCGCGTCAGGCGCTTTGGGTGCCCTGTGTCTGGCGCAGAGCGTGGGCGCGGTCCTGCCACAGGTTGAGGGTCAGCCCCAGCAGCACAAACAGCCCCCCCAGGGCGATGCGCACAGGGAAACTGCCCTGCAGCATCATGTCCAGCAGCAAGCCGGCCGTGACCTGCCCCACAAACAGCGTAAGCGTCATATAGAAGGAGGCGATTTTGCCCACCACGAAATTGCTGATGATGACGATGACCGTGCCCACCGCGCCGCCCAGGTAGTTGGTGAAGGGGCCGGTCAAGTCAATGGGGGTCTTGATGCCAAGGAATAAGGAAAGCAAACTGGCGCCGATTAAGCCCACCAGGTAGTTGACCAGCGTGGCGTTGGTGACGCTGGACTTCCTGGACAGCCCGCCATTCACCAATCGGGAGAGCAGCACGGTGATGCCCGCGCAGAAGGACACGACAACCGGTACCAGCACAAAATCGGTCAGCATGATGGCGATGCCGGCCAGGATGATGATAAACCCCCATATCTTCTCCCGCCGCATTTGGAGCACCGGGATGCCCATTAAGCCAAAGTGGTCCACCAGGAGGCTGGAGATGCTCTCCCCCAGCAGCCCCAGCGCCATCATGGCGGACACGCTGATGTGGCCGAAGGCCACCAGGTTGAACACCGTGGTTAAGATGCCCAGCACACCCGCTGTGTACCACAGCGGCTTTATGCGCGGGAAGGCCGGCTTCTCACGCTTAAACAGCATGACCAAAGCGATGGCTAAAAGCCCCGCCACGTGGATTGTCACCATGGACAGGCCAAAGCCCAGCTGCGCGTTGAGCCCGCCGTTGAACACCACCATGACGGAGATGAGCATGCCCGCCAGGAGACTTAAGCCATAAAACATACACGTACCATTCCTTGATCTTGCCCTCTGGCCGTCCCAGAAGGTTTAGACATCATACCATATCATTCCCCCAAAGTCATTGGAATCCTGACAGAGCATCGCCTCACGCGCAAAGAGGCAAAGGGGTTTTGGCAGCGCAAATGAGCCCTCCAAAGGAAGGCCGCAAGCGCCCCTGAAAGCTAGTCTGGCACAGGCAAAAGCCCCCTTTCCTTTACGCCTTTGACCGCCTGTGATATAATCACGCTGTACCAAATTTGGAGGTAGATTCGGCGCATGCCTGAGTATAAACTGGTCATTGAAGGCGGACGGGCTCTAAAAGGCGAAACACAGGTTTCGGGGGGTAAAAACACCTCGCTGGCTGTGATTCCGGCCACCATTTTAGCAGAGGACCCCTGCCTGCTTGACAACCTGCCGGACATCTCGGATGTCCGTGTTTTAGAGAAAATTTTTAGCCATCTGGGGGCCAAGGTATCCTGGAACCCGGAGGGCAAGCAGATGGGCATTGACCCCAGCAACCTCACCACCAACACCGTGCCCTTCCATTTAAGCCAGCGCATGCGCGCCAGCTATTATCTAATGGGCGCGCTGCTGGGCCGCTATGGCTATGCCCGCGTGGGCTATCCCGGCGGCTGTGATTTGGGCAGCCGGCCCATTGACCAGCATTTAAAGGGGTTCCGCGCCCTGGGCGCCTCCATCAAGGAGGAGCAGGGGATGATCGTGCTGGAAGGCAAGCTGAGAGGCGCGAACATCAATTTTGACATGGTGACCGTGGGCGGCACCATCAACGTGATGCTGGCCGCCTGCCGGGCGGAGGGGGACACCACCCTCACCAACTGCGCGAAGGAGCCGCACATCGTTGACACGGCCAACTTTCTAAACCGCATCGGCGCGCATATCCGCGGCGCGGGCACGGACACCATCCGCATACGCGGCGTGAACAAACTGCGCGGCGCCAGCTATACCGTCATCCCGGATCAGATTGAGACGGGCACCCTGATGATTGCGGCCGCCGCGACCCGCGGCGATGTGGTCATCCGCGGCTGCATCCCCACCCATATGGAGGCGCTGACAGCCAAACTATTGGAGATGGGCATCCTGGTTACCAGCCAGGACGATGTCATCAGCGTGCAGCTGCGCCAGGGGCATCGGGCCATCCGCCTGTCTACCCAGGAGTATCCCGGCTTCCCGACGGACTTGCAGCAGCCAATGAGCGCGCTGCTAACCCGCGCGGTGGGCACCAGTGAAGTGATTGAAAACATCTTTGACTCGCGCTTTAAGCACCTGGACGAGATGCGTAAAATGGGCGCTAAATCCACCATCAACGGGCGCGTCGCCTATATCGAGGGCGTGCCGGAATTGCAGGGCGCGCCAGTCTACGCGCCGGATTTGCGCGGCGGCGCAGCCCTGGTCATTGCGGGGCTGATGGCAAATGGCATCACCGAGATTTACAACCCCGAGAACATCGCCCGCGGGTATGAGCACCTGGAGAGCAAGCTGAACGCCCTGGGCGGCTCCATCCGCAGGGAACCGCTGGAGTTGGACAACAACAATGCAATCAGTATTTGAAATTTTGGGTGTGGAGCCAGACGCGGACGAACACGCGATCCGCTCCGCCTATCATCAGCTGGCCAAGTCCTGCCACCCGGACAAGTTTACGGACCCCGAAGAGCAGGTCAGGGGGCAGGAGCGCTTGATCAGCATCAATGTAGCCTATGAGCAGGCGATGCGCATCGCCGCCAACCGCACAAGCCCCGCGGCCAGTTTTCCCCTCCCCCAGGCCAAGGTCTGGGCGACGAAGCTGATTGGCAGAAAGCAATACGAATTGGCCCTGCTGCAGTTATCCAAGGCCGAGGACAAGGACGCGGAATGGTACGCCCTGCAGGCGCAGACCTTGGTGGGGCTGAAGCAGTTTATCAGCGCGCACCAGGCCTGGCGGGCAGCGGTGCGCCTGGATCCGGACAATTTGGCCTACCGGCGCGGCGCGCTGGAGGCGGAGATGATGCTCAAGCGGGCGGACAGCCTGCCCCACCGCGCCCTTTCACAGATAAAGAACCTGTTCCAAAAGAGGAATTGATGATGCCAGGCGGGTCTGGCGATGGCTGAAGAACACACAGACCAAAAACGGCGCGTTTATCCAGTGAGCGCGCTGTCCTGCTACCCCCCTTATCCCTGCCGCCTGGTGCGCAGCCAGCGCAAAACGCTGGCGATTGAGGTGCGGCCCGGGGAGGAGATCATCGTGCGTGCGCCTTATAAGATGCCGGCGCAGCAGATTGATCAGTTTATTTTAAGCAAGCAGGGCTGGATCAAAAAGCACTGGGAGCGCGCGCCCCTTTCGCAAAAGGACTACACCCAAGAGCAGGAAACCTTCCTGCGCGCGCAGGCGAAGGCCTTGCTGCCAGTGATGGCAGAGCGCTTCGGCCAGCTGTTGGGCGTGTCACCCAGTCGCATCCGCATCACCGGGGCGCGTACGCGCTTTGGCAGCTGCAGCGCGAAGGGAAACATCTGCTTCTCCTTCCGGCTGATGT
This sequence comes from Clostridiales bacterium, assembly GCA_012728435.1. Lineage (GTDB taxonomy): Bacteria > Bacillota > Clostridia > Christensenellales > Aristaeellaceae > UBA6115. The sequence goes on from JAAYFC010000151.1 coordinate 3,562, forward strand.
CCTACCCCCAGGAGGCGATTGAGTATGTGGTGCTGCACGAACTGGCGCACCTGATCCACTTAAACCACTCCCCCGCATTTTACGCGCTGATCGCGCATCACATGCCCGATTATAAGGAGCGCGCCCGGCTGCTTAAGCAGGTAAAGGCACCCGTGCCCCAAGAACACAAAGGAGGTCCGCCTTGTATTTAATCCTTGACAAGAAAAAAATGACCAGCAACGCCGCGCGCATCGATGTCTTGGCGCCGCTGGTGGCCAAAAAGGCGCTGCCAGGCCAGTTTGTGATGTTGCGCACGGGCGAGCACTCCGAGCGCATGCCCTTTACCATCCATGACACAGACTTGGTTAAGGGCAGTGTTTCCATTGTCTACCAGGTGGTGGGCGCGGGCACGCAGGAGCTGGACCAGCTTGATGTTGGCGACAGCCTGCTGGACTTTGTAGGGCCACTGGGCAGGGCAGTTGAGATTGAGGGCCTCAAGAAAGTCTGCGTGGTGGGCGGCGGCGTAGGCTGCGCGATTGCCTACCCCGTCGCCAAAGCCCTGCACGATATGGGCTGCGAGCTGCACTCCGTAATTGGGTTTCGCAACCAGGAGCTGGTCTTCCTCAATGAGGAGTTTGGCGCCGTCTCCAAGGTGTTGCGCGTGATGACAGATGACGGCAGCTTTGGTGAGAAGGGCTTGGTCACCGATGCCCTGCAAAGCCTGATTGAGGCGGGGCATCGCTATGACCGGGTTATCACGATTGGGCCGCTGGTGATGATGAAGTTTGTCAGCCTGCTCACCAAGCGGTATGACATCCCCACCGAGGTATCCATGAACCCCATTCATGGTGGACGGCACCGGCATGTGCGGCGGCTGCCGGCTGACCGTTGCCGGGCAGACCAAGTTTGCCTGCGTTGACGGCCCCGGCTTTGACGGGCACGAGGTGGACTTTGACGAACTCATCAGCCGCAACCGCATCTATGAGGACTTTGAGAACCGCAAACGGGAGGAGAACTGCCGCTTGCTAAACCAGGATGTGACCTGAGATGGCGCTGAATCGCTCCAACAAGAAAGTGCCCATGCCCACCCAGGACGCAGGGGAGCGCGCCCGCAATTTTGACGAGTTGGCCCTGGGCTATACCCGCGAGCAGGCGATGGAGGAGGCAGCCCGGTGCCTTAGCTGCAAGCACAAGCCGTGCGTAAACGGCTGCCCGGTGCGCATTGACATCCCCGCCTTTATCAAGCAGATTGCGCAGGGCAACATGGAGGAGGCCTTTTTAATCCTCAACCATGCCAGCGCCCTGCCCGCGGTCTGCGGGCGCGTCTGCCCGCAGGAGAGCCAGTGCGAGCAGCGCTGCGTGCGCGCCTTGAAGGGCGAGAGCGTGGCCATCGGCCGGCTGGAGCGCTACGCCGCAGACTGGTACCGCGCCAGCGCCTGCAAGCTGCCGCCTGCGCCTGAGCCCAACGGGCACCGTGTGGCCATTGTGGGCGCAGGCCCCGGCGGACTGACCGCGGCGGGTGAGTTGGCGCGCATGGGCTACAGCGTATCCATCTTTGAGGCGCTGCACCAGCCGGGCGGGGTCTTAAGCTATGGCATCCCCGAGTTCCGCCTGCCCAAGGACATCGTCATCGCGGAAGTGAACTCCTTAAAGCGCCTGGGCGTCGAGCTGCACATGAACACCGTGATCGGCAAAACCTTGACGATTGACGAGCTGCTGGAGATGGGCTTTGAGGCCATCTTTATCGCCAGCGGCGCGGGCCTGCCCCGCTTCATGGGCATCCCGGGCGAGGCTTTAAAGGGGGTGTACTCCGCCAATGAGTATTTAACGCGCATCAATTTGATGCGTGCCTATGAGCGGGATTCCCTCACCCCCATCATGCGGGGCAGCCATGTGGCCGTGGTGGGCGGGGGCAATGTGGCGATGGACGCTGCCCGCTGCGCGATGCGCCTGGGGGCGCAGGAAGTCTCCATCGTGTACCGCCGCGGCATGAAGGAACTGCCCGCGCGCGCGGAGGAGGTGGAACACGCGCAGGAGGAGGGCATCACCTTCCACACCCTCACCAACCCCGTGCAAATCTTGGGCGATGAAAAAGGCTGGGTGCGCGGGCTGGAATGCGTGCGCATGGGGCTGGGGGAGGCGGACGCCTCCGGCCGCAGCCGCCCGATTGTGCAGGCTGGCAGCAATTTTGAGCTGACGGCCGATGTGGTGATTATCGCCATCGGCACCACCTCAAACCCCCTCATCCGTTTGACCACACCGGGGCTTAGCACCAATGAATGGGGCAGCATCGTGGTCCATGGGCCTGGCGGGGAAACCAGCCGCCAGCGCGTGTACGCCGGCGGGGATGTGGTCACCGGCAGCGCCACCGTCATCCAGGCGATGGGCTCGGGCAAGGATGCCGCCATCGCCATTGACCGGATGATCAAGCACCAGAAAACAAAACCCAGGGAAGAATAAACCCCTGATGTGTGCCGCCCAAAGGGGCGGTTTTTTCATGGCAGGCAGGCATGCGCTTGTTTGCCACTTTAGTGCGTCAAGACGTGCCTTATGTGGTTTTTGGCCGGATTCCCCCCACGCTGGGAGGACGTAGTGCCTCATGTCAATATGAGCGCGAAACAATCTTCTATGCCTCACATACTTTGAGCGCGAAACTTGGTTGCGCGAAGCAGGAAATATCTGCGGGGGTGTACAGGGAGTAGCCGCCATGCAAGGCTTTTGCAAGGGTC
>JAAYFC010000015.1 GCA_012728435.1 Clostridiales bacterium
AACGACGACGACCTTCCTCTTTTTGAGGAGAAACTCTTCCTCACAGAGTAAAAACAGTGAGGAAAACCACCACGGGGCATTAGCACAGCTGGTAGCGCGCTACATTCGCATTGTAGAGGTCAGCGGTTCGAATCCGCTATGCTCCACCATTCCGGGGTTCCCTGATAAATCAAGGGACCCCGGTTTTTTGTTGCTACATAAGGGATTGCGGGTTTCCACGCAGGTGGACACCTTCTTTTTCCTTTTGCTTAGAACAAGGCTGATAAATGCACTTGAACATGGGCCATTCCTCCAACAACATGCTGCACAATGTCTACCAGCACATCCGTGCTGATGCGGAGAAGAAATTCTCAGATGAGCTGAACAGGCTGATGTCGGAGGCGCTTAGCGGGAACAGCAGCAATAAGACGGCTTAAAGCAAGGCTGTCCCCTCAACAAGGATGGCATCAATACTTTACTTCCTCGCTCTCAACATGTACAATTGAGAACGAGGAAGTAATGTGATTTTATGAGCAGGTTTGACTTGTTGGATCATTTGGTATCTCAGGGCAACGGCTATTTGCTCACATCTCAGGTTTTGCTAAGCGGCGTGTCAAAGCCTACGCTTGCCGAATATGTCCGCAAGCGCAACATGGAGCGTGTCGCCCGGGGTGTTTACCTGGCAGCGGATGCATGGCCGGATGAGCTGTACCAGTTGCAATTGGCAAACTCGCGTATTGTTTACTCCCACGAAACGGCTTTATTCCTACATGGCTTGATGGAGCGCGAGCCAAGGTTCACCAGCGTAACGGTCAGAGCTGGGTACAACGCAACGCATCTGCGCAAAATGGGAATCCGTGTCCACCAGGTCAAGGCAGACCTTACAGGGCTTGGTGCAAGCGATGTGAAAACCAGCTTCGACAATACAGTCCGCGCCTATGATCGGGAGCGAACCATCTGCGATGTGCTCCGCTTTAAGGATGCGATGGACATCCAAGTCTTCCAGCACGCCATGAAGGAGTACATGGCCAGCCCACAGAAAAACCTGAATCACCTGATGGCCTATGCTAAGGCATTTGGTATGGAGGATGCTGTGCGTACTTACACGGAGGTCATGCTATGATCAGGACAGCAAGCCGCCCAACAGGATGAAACTATGCAGAGCCTTTGGGAAAGATACCGGTACGAATCCTTCTTTGTAGGTGAGCTGACATGGGCCGTGGTTATGAAATGATAAAATGCACCCCCGCCTCAAATAGTTTGACATCGGGGGGTGAAAAACGCTGGGATGCGTTGCTAAATAAAGGAAACTCGCGAATGAAGGAAATCAGAGATGACGGACGAGAAGGCTCGCTCATGGCTATGGAGGAACAGATGACGCTGTCTTTAGTGTGGGTGAATTCAGAGCTCAAATTGTGCTTCCAAAGATGTGACTATTGAGGGTTGCTGTTAATAGATGATTTACTATTTCTCTTGTCCCTTTTTACACTGCCATATCTTTTTTCTGTTGTCATACGAAATTCTACCATTGCTAACTAATACCTTGAATTGCTTGTACACAATAGTATCATCGTAGTCAACTGATTCTACTATCTTGGGTTTGGTCAGTGATGGAGCATTTCTGATTGCTTCCAAGATATAGTTCTGAACTTGCTTTTCCATACTTTTTCTCTCCTCAGCAAAAGCATTTTCTCCTCCCATAATTGTATTTGCCCATAAAATTAATGTCGACTCTTTCAGAATCATCCTCGCCTTAACGATATAGTCAGACTTTCCTCTGCTCTTGCTGATGGCTTCTAACACATATATATTTTCACCAGTATTGTTATTGTATATCTGGAATCGACCATGGGCAAAAGAGCAGCGAATATAGTAAAATATTGCTAGAATATTAACCGTCTTTTTATCATCGTAGAACACGATTCTATTCCTACCCCGGTTATTCTGAAAGTTCCCCGATAATCCTACAGTCGTTGCGAGAGCTGTCATTTCGTCAAGTTTAGTAGCCTTCGCATAAGTAACCCCCTTTAGCAGTTCAGCTCGTGAGAGCAGATATGTACGTAAATCCGGGTTCTTCCATGTGTTTTTATCCCACTTTCGGTCGCGAATTGTCTGACCACTGGAGCTTGTAAACTCGCAAGGTGTCCCAAAAACATAGAAATTGATTATCTTGGTGAGTTCCTTTGAAAAAACAACGTTATCCTTTGACTTTATCCAACCTTGGTTGAACGGCACCGTTATTTTGGGCATTTAAACCTCCCATATTCTGAGCTCAAGCACTTACTCATATTTCGTCTCATAAACATCCGATTTTTTACGCCGCATCACCGCTCTTGTATTATCGAATTTTGTTTCACTTGCGGTCAGGCAGATAGCGCCTACGGCGCTTTTGATGAGAAGAATTCAGATGACAGATTCAGCCATAAAGCGGGGCGAAAGGCATCGCTGACGTAGAAGGCATCGCCGCCGCTGCGGTAGACGGAGCCGACCGACTTCACGAGGGCGGCGAACCTCTGATTGCTGCCAGGCGAACGGAGCCACCACCGGCCAGCCCCATTGTCCTTGTCCGTGTATGCCCCTTGCGCTTTTGCATAATCTGTGTTCTTCGCTACACGATCGGCATCGCTGCCAAAGAGCGATTCCGCCTCCGCGATGCTCAGCAAAAACACCTTGTCCTCCGTGGGGTTCCCACCCTTGGTATTATACTGCGGATTGGCCTCATTTTGCAGGTTTGTGGTCAGTATTGCCCCTTGCTCCTCCTCTGAAAAAGCAGTGTTGAGGAAGCGATCATTCAACCAAACACGAAGGCTGCTGGTTTCCCAGGTGACAAACCCATATATTGAATGATATGGTTGACTGTCCAGGTTTTGCTTTGAAATAATCAAAGCTTTGTCCCCATCCCGCTTGAGCACAATCCACTGGATGGCTTCCTTGCCATTGCTGGTATTGTTATCCTGCTCATAATTTCCAAAGGTGACGACATTCCCTACACTCCATGCACGATCGAGCTCAGCGGCAGCAGCAGCAGAGGATAATCCAGGATCTGAGGCAATGAGGGAAGCCACATCTTTAAAATCTTTTATGTGAATAAAAAGTCTTGCAACGTCAGCGTATTGACCTTTCGTAAGGAGGGCTTTCCCCTTCTGATAAAAGGACTCTGTCACCATGGCAGCACTGTCAGAATAGTCCCCCAAGGCTGTAAAAGCCTCTGCAGCCTGATCATATTGCTTTGCAGACAAGAGGTCTGTCGCTTTTTGATAGATAGATGCCTGCGCTTTTTCCGCACTGTCAGAATAATCCCCCAAGGCTGTAAAAGCCTCTGCAGCCTGATCATATTGCTTTGCAGATAAGAGGTCTGTCGCTTTTTGATAGGCTGTTTTGGGCATGATGACCTGGGTGATCAGCAAAATGATGGCTATGGCCGCAACTAGGATGGGCGTTCCGATCAGGATCCGGCGCTTGTTCTTTACCCGACGCTTTTCTTCTGCGATGCGCTCTTGCTCCGCCCGGGCTGCCCGTTCCGCTTCCAGGCGGTCTTGCTCTGCCTGTTGCTCTTCCTCTTGTTTCAGTTTCAAAAGCCGGCGCTGCTCCGCTGTTGCCTGGCTTTCCAACGCGCGCTCATCGGCGTCCTTGTACCCAGAGATGGACTGGAATGTTTTGGCTGCTTGCAGATATCCTGCCTCACTGACAGCATCACGATTTTGATTGATGGCGGTCTGGTAGATAGATTCTTTTCGCTCTGTCTCCAGACGGTCCAGGATGCGCTGGTTATAATCAATATAGATTGGTTTCAGTTTGCTGTCAGCAAAGCGTACCGCTTTTTGGTAGTCACCATGCATCTCAAGCGATTCTTTGGCATTGCCAAGCTCGTTTTCATCCCGCAGGTTTAGGCTTGCCTGCAATCGCACGATGTATGCAGGCGCATGCTTGGGATCGATGTCCAGTACCTTATCGGCATACTCTGCCGCGCTTTTGAAGTCGCCATCCTCCAGGAACAGCCCTGCTCTGGTAAGCAAGGATTGCACGCCCGGTGCGGCAATGGTCTCTGCTTGCATAGGCACTGTTGTTGCGCCTGGTTTTCCTCTGCTTGCATCAACCACCTTTTTGATGCCCCGCACCAGGTCCTGGATGAAGCCGATCTTGCCCATGTCCTGGCTTTGCAGCATGGACAGCGCCTCGGGCAGGTCGTACGCGTCCATCCCCTTGTAGCAGGGGATGAGCAGCTTGGTTCTGTCCTTCTTCATCAGCGCCAGGAAGCGGCTCCATTCGTTCTTCACCCACACCGCGTTGAAATACTCCGCCTGCGTCCCGATGACCACCATCACCCTCGCCGAGTTGAGGGCCGCGAAAATGTAGGGCTCATACTGCTGGCCCAACTTGTCCTCCAGCGTGATGCGCGAGAAGAAAACCTTGTAGCCCTCCTGTACCAGCTGATAGTAGACCTCCTGGGCCAGCGCGCTGTCGGGCGTGCGGCTGCCGCCGTCCGTGGTTTCTTTGTAGCAGATGAACACGTCGTAGGGCTTTTCCTGCGCGGACAGCATCAGGATGCCCTTCTGGAGTTCGGCGATGCGCCTGGCTTCCTCCTCGTACAGGCTGCGGCTGTATCCGTCCGGCGCGTGCTCTAGCGCCGCCAGGTAGTCCGCATCGTTCAGGATGCTGTCCACCTGCACCCTGTGGCAGGTGGGGACCCGCTCATGGCTGGCTGGGTCCTCCACATACTCGATGCCGTAGCGGCTGAGCACCACGCCCCAGTGCGCCTCGGCGTCCCCGTCATCCTGGTTGAGAATGCTCTCATAGGCGGCGATGGCCTTGTCAAACTCCCCCTGCCTGCGGAAGTGGTTGGCACGGTTGAACAGGTTCGCGCGCTGTTCGTCCGATACCTTCGGAAAGGTCATGGTGCTGCCGCAGCTGTCGCAGGTGCCGTAGGCCTGGCCCTCACTCCGTTGGATGTCCCCGCCGCACATTTTGCACTTGATGATGGTCATTCTGATTGATCTCCCGTTTTTTGATAACTTCAAACATGTTCAGCTTGATACGCTGCGAGATTTTTAGGACGACTCGCCGCCTGCCGGCGGAGAGGCCTGACTGCGGTCAGGCAGATGGCGCCTACGGCGCCACAGATGAGAAGATGTCCGATGTCAGATCCAGCCATAAAGCGGGGCGGACGGCGCGCCTGCCGTAATTGACGTGGATGCCGTGGCGGTAGACGGAGCCGCCGGGGTTCACGTTCGCGGCGTTGTAACCGCGGTCGCCGGGCGAACGGAGCCACCACCAGCCAGCCCCACTGTTGTCATAAGCCCCTTGTGTATTGGCATAGGCCGTGTTCTTCGCGACACGGCTGGCGTCGTCCCGGAAGAGCGTCTCCGCCTCCGCGATGCTCAGCAGGAATACCCTGTCCTGAGTGGGGTTCCCGCCGTCCGTCTTGTATTCCGGATTGTCCTCATTCTTCAGGGTTGTGGTCAGGATGGCCTTCTGCTCTTCAGCGGAGAAGGCCGCGTTTGAGAAGGTCCCGTTCAGCCAGGGGCGAAGGGTACTCTTTTCCCAGGTGATAGAGGTCCATTCCTTGTTGTAACGCTGGCAATCCAGAATCTTTTCCGAAATCACCAGCGCCTTGGTCCCCTCCCGCTGGAGCACCCGCCAGACGATGGGTTCTTTGCCGTTGGCCGTGTTGTTGTCCTGCTCATACTTGCCGAAGGTGACGGTGTTCCCCACGGTGAACTTCCGCTCAAGCTCAGCAGCAGCAGCAGCAGCAGCAGCAGCAGCAGCAGCAGCAGAGGATAATCCCGCATCGCCCGCGATGAGGGAAGCCGCGTCCTTGTAGTCTTTCAGGTCTTTGAGCACTGCGTAGGCTTCTGCGTATTTTCCTGCGGATGCCAGCGCTTTCCCGTAACGGTACATGCATTCGTTGTCAATGGCTAACTCCTGGGGGAGGATGTTGAAGGCCTTTAAGGCCTGTCGCAGCGCAGCCTGGGAGATGCCGGGCGCCAGGCGCCGGGTGTTTTGGGCCGCTTCATTCTCACCATCCAGCAGCGCATAGGCAAGGAACGTCAGTTCCTTTTTCCCGCCCTGTTCCAGCAGGCTGCCGATTTCCTCCAGCAGTGTTTGTGATGGCTGATGGTCCCCTGCGGCCCACAATGCCTGGATGGCTTTTTCGTGCTGGTTGACCTCGGCATAATCCTTGCCCAGGCTGTACAGCCGTTCCTGCGCCTTGGGCAACACAGTAGCCAGCGCGTATTCCCCTACGGCCTCGTCCGTCCTCCCCGCCTTGAGCGCGGCGTCGCCCAGTTCGTAATAGCACTCAGCGGCAAGAACACCGCTGTCGCCGTGGCCCAAGCCCTTGACGAACTTTAGCGCGCCCCGCCAGTCCCGGGCCGCATACAGCGCCCTGCCCTGCTCCAGGCGGCACTGCTTCACCTTCTCCGCGCTGTCTTCATAATCCAGTATTCCCGCATATTTCTTTTCCGCGGCGGCGTAGTCTCCTGCCTGTAACAGGGCTTCAGCCTGGTTGAAGATACACAGCTTCATCTTCTCAGCGCTGTCAGAATAAGTCCCAAGCGCCCGGTACATCTCTTCCGCCTTGGCATAACTGCCCTTGATCCTCGCGGCTTCTGCCAACTCGTAGCGGCTGCCATCTCTTTGCGTCCGGCTGTCACGGTATTCGCCAAGCGCTTGAAAAAGGTCACCGGAAGCGGCGTAATCGCCCGCCTCCATCAGGGCGGCCGCCTTGCGGTAATCAGCCTCCTGCGCCTGCGTATCTGCGTCCTTATATCCGGACAGCCCCACGAACACCGCCTTGGCTTCTTCGTAGCTTTCCGTTGACAGCAGCTGCATCCCGTGTTGATACAGGGAAGCCTTTGCCCGCTCCGCGCTGTCCGTCATCCCGCCCAACAGGGTGAACTGCTCCGCCGCGAGGAGATACTGCCCCTGCTCAAACAGCTGGGCCGCCCAGGCATAGCGCGCGACGGGCAGCCGGCTGAGGCTCAACTCATACTGCCCCAGCAGCTCATAGGCTTGGGTGGCCATGCCAAAGGCGCCTTCGTCATAGCAGGCCTGCGCCAGGGCATATTCGCGCGACTTCAGTTCCTCCGTCTGGGGCAGCTTGAGGTAGAGTTCCAGGGCGCGTTCATACTCTTTTGCCTCAAACGCCTTGTCCGCGATGCGCAGGCGCAGGCCGTGCAGCAGCCCCGGCACATCGCTGTAATCGGGGATAAGGCTGTACATGGCCTCGGCTTCCGCGTCGTCCCCCTTCTCCACCAACGCCGCCGCGTAGCGGTAACGGGTCAGCGTCAGCTTGTCCGCGCTGTCAGCGTAGTTAACTATCTCCAGAAAAGCTTCGATGGCCGCGTTGAAGTCCCCTTCAGCCAATGCCGACGTCGCTGCGTCATACATCGCCTGGTAGTCCGCACTGTGCGTCTGGTAGGTTACATCCAAGTCTTTGTAAATCGTGTATGCACCGATATAGTCACCTGCTGCGTAGAGCTTGTCCGCCTGCGCCTGCTTCACGCGTACTGCGGCATCAGTATAACTGCCCAGCTTGCTAAAAGCGGTTCCAGCCTCAGCGTGTTTGCCCTCCTGCAGCATTTGCATCGCGGCGCTGTACATCTGCGCGTACTCGGCGTCATGGGTGCGGTAGGCTGGGTCAAGGGCGGCATAGAGGGTATATGCGCCGGAAATATCCCCGGCAGCATACAGCTTGTCCCCCTGGGCTTGGCTGACGATACTGGAGGCATCGCGATAATTGCCCAAGCCCTCAAACAGCTGGATAGCGGCATCAAACCGCCCGCTTCCCTGCAACGCTTTGGCCTTCTGGTAGGCGCTCTCCTTTACCTTGTCCGCGCTGTCTGAGTAGCTGCCAAGCGCTGTAAACGCCTCCGCTGCCTGGTCGTACTGCTTGTCTGAAAGCAGATTCATGGCCTTCTGATAATTGCTCCTTGGGATGACCACCTGGGTGATGAGCAATACGATGGCGATCGCGGCGGCAACAATGGGCGTGATAATCATGGCCAGCCGCTTGTTCTTCGCGCGACGTTTTTCCTCCGCGAGGCGCTCCTGTTCAACCTTCCGGGCCCTTTCCGCCTCCAGGCGGCTCCGCTCCGCCCGGTCCGCCTCCTCGCGCACTAATTTGGCGACGTGCGCTTCATCCGCCTTCGCTTGGCAGGTCAAAGCGCGCTCATCAGCGTCCTTGTACCCCCCAAGAGACTGAAATGTTTGAGATACGAGCAGGTAATCTGCTTCAGAATACGCCCCTTTGTATTGTTTGCTGGCAGCCTGGTAAATGCCCTCCTTGCGCTCCTCCTCCAGCCGGTCCAGGATGCGCTGGTTGTGGCCGAGGTAGACGGGTTTTAGCCTGGCATCCGCGAAGCGCACCGCCTTCTGGTAGTCGCCATGCCCCTCAAGCGGTTCTATGCTATTGCCCAGTTCAGTCTCGTTTCGCAGGCTCAGGCTGGCCTGCAGCCGCGCCATGTATGCCGGGGAGTGCTCCGGGTCAATATCCAATACCTTCTCCGCATATTCCGTCGCGCTCTTGAAATCCCCATCCTCCAGGAAGAGCTGCGCACGGCGCATCAGGGATTGCACGCCCGGCGCGGCGATGGTTTCCACGGGCTTCGAAATGGCCTCCGCGCCCGGCTTCGCCCTGCCCGCGTCCACAACCTTTTTAATGCCACGCACCAGGTCCTGGATGAAGCCGATCTTCCCCATGTCCTGGCTCTGCAGCATGGACAGCGCTTCGGGCAGGTCGTAGGCATCCATCCCCTTGTAGCAGGGGATGAGCAGTTTGCTCCGGTCTTTCTTCATCAGGGTGAGGAAGCGGCTCCACTCGTTCTTCACCCAGACGGCGTTGAAGTACTCCGCCTGTGTGCCGATGACCACCATCACCCTGGCCGAGTTGAGCGCGGCGAAAATGTAGGGCTCATACTGCTGGCCCAGCTTGTCCTCCAGCGTGATGCGGGAGAAAAATACTTTGTAGCCCTCCCCTGTCAGTTGATAGTAGACCTCCTGAGCCAGGGCGCTATCCGGCGTACGCGTGCCACTGTCGGTGGTCTCCTTGTAACAAATGAACACATCATAAGGTTTCTCCTGCGCGGACAGCGCCAGGATGCCCCGCTGCAGTTCGGCGATGCGTTTCGCTTCTTCCTCATACAGGCCCCGGCTGTAGCTATCTGATGCATGTTCCAGCGCCGCGAGGTAATCCGCATCGTTCAGGATGCTCTCCATCTGCACACGGTGACAGGTGGGGACACGCTCATGACTAATTGGGTCCTCCACGTACTCGATGCCGTAGCGGCTCAAGACCACGCCCCAGTGCGCCTCGGCGTCCGCGTCATCCTGGTTGAGGATGCTCTCGTAGGCGGCGATCGCCTTGTCAAACTCGCCCTGCCGGCGGAAGTGGTTGGCGCGGTTGAACAGGTTCGCGCGCTGCTCGTCCGACACCTTGGGGAAGGTCATCGTGCTGCCGCAGCTGTCGCAAGTTCCATAGGCCTGGTCCTCGCTCCGCTGGATGTCCCCGCCGCACATTTTGCATTTGATGATGGTCATGCAGATGCTCTCCTATGCTGAATTCTCTTTTGTATTACAGGTGGTTCAGGCCTTGGCGTTCTTATTGCGCTCGTTGCGCTCCTTGATGTCCGCGAGCAGCGTTTTGGCAAGGTTCAGGGCTTCGTCCGCCTGTTTGGCCGATACCGCCCTGCCCAGTGCCGCGACGCCGGAGGCAATTCTGCCATCCAGTTCCCGGACTGCCGGGGTGCTGATAGGGTCGGAGTAGCGCAGGGCGTCTGATACGTCGGCAATGGCTTTCCTGACTTTGGGTTGGGCGTCTTCGGGCAGTTCTTCCACTCTATTTTTCAGCGCGTTGACATCCGTCACCAGGTTCACCAAGGCACCCCGCGCCTCCGCCACCTTCGCGCCTACCGCTTCGATGTGCGATTTGCCCAGGTTCAGCTGCGTCACTTGAATCCCAATCACCAGTACCGCCGCCACCTGGGCGACCAGGTGCAGAGCAAAGGGCAGGGTGAAAACCCCGAGGTTCTCCAGCAGCAGCACGATGCCTGAGATGACCGCAGTCAGGACCAGGTAAGAGCGCGCTTTGAGGAACAGGGGCAGTTCCATGAGGAGGCTCTTGTCCTTTGCTCCCAGTGCGAAAACGCTGACGAGCAGAAAGGCGATGCCGATGAGCCAGAAGACATAGGCGATGACAAGGTTCGCGGTAATCGGCAGGAGGACGAAGAGCAGCGCGGCCAGCGCCGCCAGCAGTACTCCAAGAATGACAATATGTTGCTTTTTCATAAAACTCTCCTCCTCTTATTGCGGTTGACCGCAGTCCGGGCAGAACTTCGCGCCTTGCGGCACGTCCTTCCCGCATTTCGGGCAGGTGGTTTTCAGCGGCGCGCCGCACTCCGCGCAGAACTTGCCTTTCGGGGTCGGTTTACCGCAGGCCGGGCAAACCATATCAACCACGTTTGCAGCTTCAACTTTCTTGCCGCAGGAGAGACAGAATTTCGCTCCCTGCGGCAGAGCGGCATTGCAGCCCGAGCAAAGAACTTGAGTTGTTGGCACCTCTGCGCCGGAGTTGGGGAGATTGCCCAGGGTGTTCTGCATCATGCCGCCCACCGCACCGCCAACTGTGCCGCCCACGCCAGCCATCACACCCAGGCCGATGCCCAGGTTGCTCATCTGGCCGACGGCTTCATTGGAGGCAACGCGCTGCGCCACGTCAAAGCCGCGTTCCTCCTGGTAGGTGAAACCCTCCATGGCGCGCTTCTGCGCGATGCCCTGCGCCTCAATGATCATGCGCTGCGCCTGGGTCTGCTGTTCGATGACGCCCACCTGCTGGCGCAGCTGAGCCTCGGCCACGTCGGCATACTGGCGGAAGTGTAGCTCCTTGAATTTTTGGTAACTGCGGTCCTCCTCGGGTTTGACGATGTTCATGAGCCAGAACTTGGCCAGATGGACGCCGTAGTCCGCGAAGTCCGGTATCAATAACACCTTCAGCGCATCTGACATATCCGCCAGATGCTCGTCAATGGAGAAGATGTTGATGCCCTTCTCCCTAATGAGGTTTGCCAGGTAGGTCTTGACGCGGGTCATCAGCAGGCCGCGGAACTTCACGATCAGGCTGGCCTGTGACAAGTCGCGCTCCGTGCCCACCAGCTTGACCAGAAGCTTGCGGCCGTCCTCCGCCAGCAGGCTCATCTCCCCGCTGGCTCCGATCTTCAGCGGGAACTTGTAGGTGGGTTCGACGTATTCGATCTTGCTGTCCGTTCCCCACTTGACTGCCATCTGTTCGGTCTTGTTGATGAAGTAGACCTCGCAATGGAAGGGCGTCTTGTCATCCGTCGCGCGGCGGAAGAACTTGCCGATCAGCGGGATGTTTTGGCTTGTAAGTTCATGTCGGCCCGAACCGAAGATGTCTAATGCCTGGCCGTTCATAAAGAAGATTGCTTCCTGTGACTCGTGCACGATTAGCTGCGTGCCGGTGTTGAAATCCTCGATGGGATGCTTCCAAATGAAGGTGCTGTTATCGCCTTCATACTTGATGATTTGAACCAGGTCAGCCATGTGCTTATCCCCCTTAAATCTCTGTCTGTCGAAAGCTTCGTGAGCAAATCTTAGGCTTGGCCGCATCGTAACACAGGCCAGCGAGGCGCTCAAGGGCGCGCTCCTGCGTTAACTTATCCTGAACGAGGGTAAAAGCAATTATCATTTTACACGAAGGGAGTATGTTTTCAGTGCTCAAGTTGTTCAACCTTTTCGATTTTCCACACTGAAGGGTACACATAACACATCAACATATGCTCGCTTGTTCTTCAGACTTACAGTTTGTTCATTGAAAAAATCAATGCGAGTAGGATAATCAACATAGCAAGAAAAGCATACGGAACGATCTTAAGTGCTTTTGCTCTTTCTTCTGCCATTAGTTTTGCTTTTTCAACTTTTAGTTTTTCTCGTTCAATTGCAATCATGGTTAACCTGTCAAAGTGCCTATCAAGAAAGTTCTGCTTTCTGCTGTCTTTACTACTACTGGTATTGATGTTCACTGTATCGATGTGTTCAACATTCGTATGCTGAATACTCTGAACAACAAGATTCTTTATCGCCTTTTCTACGATAAATGCAGTCCCACAATGAGGGCATATGGCGGCATCCCTTGAAGGATCTACTTCAATCTGTGCACTACATTGAGTACAAATCGCCGGTACAATCTTGCTTTTCACTGTTTCACTATTCATCATACTGAACTCCTTTATTGTAATTACTTTCGTACAACTTCATGGGACTGCCTTCAAAACTACTCAGATATTTTACCTTCTCCTGAGCACCAGACATGCAAATTGTGTAAATCACACCGCTCAACAATTGATGTTCAGAATTTCCTTTATGTTCTTAACATGAAAAATACTTCAGGCATTTTTTGTTTCCCCACTAGACATTGAGTATAAATTCTTATCGATCTTCTTAACCCCAATCAAACCGAGGAACAAGCCAAGACCATATAGAATCTCGCTAATTCGCATTGCTGTTACGGCTTGTTTTCCCATCGCAAGATCCAGCGTTTTCATAACATTTAAACTATAAACTGTTGTGACAATAGCACCAATGGCACCAATGAAGGCAAGGGGTCTACAACTTGTGAGGATGGAAAGAAACATGATCACTGGAATGACCAGTCCAAGACCAAGTTCAAGCAATATAGGTTGAGTTAATGGCTGACCAGAAATGACGTCTTGAATTGTACTCCAGTGTTCATAAACCAATAAACCGAGCATCAAGAAGACGCCTGTAATTGTGCCGGCCATTTTCCCCTTAGCTCGAATTGAAAACAAGTTAACAAAAAGAATTGGTGCAGCGATTGACCCAACAAGCATGTACATTTCAAGACCAAAGACGTCCAGGAAATGCTTTGCAAAATCTTGACCAGCTGTTAGTTGTGTGCCTTGATAAAGCTTGTAACCCAGATAACCAATCTGAATAAGAACCGAAAAAATAAGCAAGGTGATTGCAACCTTCGTTGACTTAGGCAGCTTTCGCTTCATGATTGATATACTTCCATTCAATGTTTCCAGGTTTCTCTGGTTACTATCTGGCGTGATCTGCTCCCAGTCTTTGTAACAGTTGGTGAGTTAGTTAAGATCACTCATCGGCACAGGTCTTCCTTCTTAGGCTTGGCCACATCGTAACACAGACCGGCGAGGCGCTCAAGGGCGCGCGACATTCGCATTGTCGAGGTCAGCGGTTCGAATCCGCTATGCTCCACCACCAAAATCCCTTGAGAAATCAAGGGATTTCCCATTTTTTGGGAAATTGTTTCTGCCAAGATCAAGATAAGAATTTGTTAATCAGACCTTTAATTACTCCCGAATCAAAGCTCCCTGCTTCCAAAGACACAATCAAGTTCTCACCCTCGATAATTCCATGTTTGGCATAAGTCGATTTCTTCTTTTCCCAGCGTTGACGATAATGTGAATCCGACATCATGCCACAGTGTTCCCAGTAAATAAGCCTTCCACTTTCGGCATCGTCAATCGTGAAGTCAGGAATAAAGATACCATCTTCCCCAAGAGAAAGTTCTTTCTCATATTCATAAGGGATATCCGCTTCAAAAAGCATGTTAGCTATGATTACTTCAGACTTGGAACGCACTAATTCCCCCTTGAGGGTTCTGTGTATAAGCGAGGCTTCATAGTAACGTTGCTTATAAATGACGATTTCTGGCTTCTCAAACAGGTTAGTGAAACGCCGTGCAATATCGGAAAACTCCTTTGAAGCATAATTGCGCAATTGATAGCTTTCTGCATTATATAGAACAACCAAACGTCTACTTTGGCGGGTAATCGCCGTATACAACAGTTCTTTGGAAAGCAAGCCACATGGTTCGCTGATCACAAGGATAACCTTTTCAAACTCACTTCCCTGAGCTTTGTGCACGGTCAGTGCATATGCAAGTTCCAGGATTGCATCGCTTTCTTCACCAAATTCACCGCTTCTATAATCGTAGCCATATCCCTGTTGTGAAGAAAACTCAACCTTGAGGTTCGACAATTTGAGGTTTCTGACCTTAGCCGGTTCACCTTTCTTTACCCAGTTTGAGAAAGCGATGCCGATTTCACCGTTAGCAACATAGTGAATGGCATTCCCATCATCTGGATAAGCTGTCCTTTTCTTGTTAACAACGTTGATTACCTTATCTCCATATACGATGCCTTCCGGTCCAAATGGTTCGGGGATTTTCCGCATCCAAAAATCCCTCTCTTTGGCCAGAGAAGTATAGTTCTCCCGATACTGTCCGTGGATAATGTGATTGATGTTCGTTACACCGTGTGGCATGCCTCTTGTCGGAGCAAGTACCTGCCAGCTTTCGGATTTTCCAGCACATCCAATGTTGAAGTAGGTGTATTCGCCAATGGTACCGCCCAGGCTTCTATTAAACCCTTCAATGTCGTCAACATTTTTCATGCCTGCCTCTTCTGCAACAGTCTGCAGGATGAGGGCTTCTAGTTCCTCTGGTGTGGACCAGGTCTTGAATGATATGTTTTCTCCGCAGTCATTTGCTTGAAGTCGCAAAAATATCTGATCGTCCAGTTCAGCATCGCTATTGGCATACCATTCTGCCAGGGCCGTATCTGGCCGAATTTCGCCGTCTGGATTCTTTTGTCGCCTGGTAATTGTCAGCTCCCCATAATTACTTCCCACACGGGGAAAGTCTGGAATATCTTTCTTCAGAAAACGAACCAGATCAACAAATGGTCTACCTGCCCCAATAGGCGGTAATTGGTTTGGATCTCCCACAAAAATGATGCGTTGTGCCTTCCGAAGCGCTTGCATCAGGGCACCAAACATCTCCTCAGTTAGCATGGAGCTTTCATCAATGATGACAGTCAATGGCACATCCTTTGCTTCCATATCTGAAAGCTGGTAGCACATTGTGCTGTAATTGAAGCGTCCGTTTTGGATGAGGAATTGTGCAACTGTCTTCGCTTTGCTGGGCACACCCTGTCTCTGCATTGCCTGGCTCATCCGAACCCTTGCCTTGCCGGTGGGGGCAAGCAACAACACGCCACCATCACGTATTTGGGGAGACTTACAAAGCAATGAGAGCAAGGTTGTCTTTCCGGTCCCTGCTCCTCCAACAAGAACCGATAAACGCGCTTCCGCCAAAACTTTTAGGATAGCCGATTTCTCTTCCCTGGCGCGCTTCTCCGATTCATCATCCTGGTATGCGCCAAAGGCATCATCCACCAGTTTCTTCCAGTCCTCCAGTACTACATGACGAATCGCATCTTTCCGTTTCAGAACAGATTTTCTGATTACATCGTCAACAACAGCTAACCTGGCTAACTGATAAGCTATGCTGTTATCTGCACACTCAACAAAGACAAGCTCATCATTAAGAAAGCTCTGAACACTTCTGGTCTGCCCCCAGTCTTTGTACCAACCAGTGAGTTAGTAAAGACCGTTTCCTGGCACCCGCATTCCTTCATAGGCTTGGCCACATCGTAACACAGGATGCCGAGGCGCTCAAGGGCGCGCGCAGCGCGTTCATGGTGAA
>JAAYFC010000016.1 GCA_012728435.1 Clostridiales bacterium
CTTCTGTATACTCACGATTTTTGATTCAATTCATTCTTAAAATATCCAATTGCCTTTTTAATCTAAACGTACGATTTTCTCAATACAACAAAGCGGCCTTAGCCTAATCGCTAAAACCGCTTTGTCTACGGTCTGAGAGCAGCCAGTGGTTGGCTGCTCTTGAATCAAGCGGGCCTTACTTTTTCTTTTCGGGAAGGGTATCCACTGCAATCTCACTCTTGTTCCCATCCCACCGCAGGCGAATCAGCACCTGACCATCCTTCGCCCGGTACACAGCACAGAAGGGATTCTCCCGCAGGTCCATTATGCCAGGACAGGCTTTGAGTGCCTGCTCCCGGAGGGCATCGAACGTGTGGCCATCTGTCCTGAGCACCCAGGCCCGGTGCAACCGCAGGAGTTCTTCCGTTTGACTTCCGAGGACCCGACCGACTACTTCCTGCATGGACAGCGCTTTGAAATCAAGCTCAGGGCCTGTGTTCTTGAATACAGCCCACTGTTCAAGAGGGAGTGGGTTACGCATCATATCCAGCATCGCCTCTGTCATCCCACACTCATCGCAGACATACAGATCCGCATACCGACTGAGTGCATTGTGGGCCAGCGGCGCTTTGATCGTGTTCCGCCCGCAGCGCGGGCAGGGCATCTTCTCACCGGTGCCCTGACGCGCTTTCAAATCAAGCAAACGCTTGTCGATCTCAGCCTTCTTCATGCTGCACCTCCAGGACGGCGCTCTCTTTGTGGCTGCGCCGAATCTCCGCGTACTTATCCCGGTGCTTATCTGCTTCCGCATCTGTCCGAAATGCGCTATGGCCTTTTAGATGTTTTAGGAGGATGGTCCGCATGCCCTTGCTTTCCTTCCCGCCAAAGCCCAGACGGACCAGCCAGTTGCGCATGTAGTACTTCTCATTCTCCGGTTGCTGGCGATCAGGCAGCACCCGTGTCGCAGCCTTGGCGGCAGCAATAATGTTGACTGTCAGAAGGGGGTAGGTGTGGATCACGTCCTGCCTATCGCTCAGTGGGAAGCTGATGGCTACAGCATCGTCAGTGAAACCAACACCTGCGATTTGTCTTTGCGCCTTGAATTCATCCACCAGGCCTCTGAAATCAGTAGGGGTCTCAGGTGCTGACTGCTGAAGACGCTCGATGACTGTATCATCGATCTGGATCGTTTCTTCCCTAAGCGCTTTCCCCAGCAAGTACTGCTTGCTGTACAGCAGCAGGATCAGGTTGTGCATGGCCTGGACTGAAAGCCCATCTACAGGGACGCTAATGGTTAGTCGGTCCGGTTCCGGCTCTGGCTCCAGCCAGCCCTTGCTGACAAGAAAACCTTGAATGTCAGTCGTGTCTACATCTTCCGTCAGAATGATGACGCCTTCCCTGTCCACCGTCACCCCGCCAATCGTATAGGCGAAGCTGGGCGGACCGCAGTAGACCGCATCCTGCTCCAGGTGCTCGGCCAAGGCTTTGACCAGGGCTTTGCGATCCGGGGCTGTTGATTGAATCCTCATGTCGATACCTCCTCGTTTTTGGGTATGACATTACTCACTCGCGCCCCGCAGATAGTCAAGAGAATATGAGGAATTATCTGCATTCTCACAACTCCCAGGGCATCCAACTCCGCCAGAAATGACCGTAGCTGGAAATTTGGTTGTAATCCACTTCACGCAGGTGAAGGAGGGAGATGATACCAACAGGAGTCAGGTCGTAGTGCTTTCGAATCCACTGAACGATGTGGCTTTGCGGCAGCCTGCCAGTCCCGAAGCAATCCACTGAAACGGATACAGGCTCAGGCACACCGATCGCGTAGGCCAACTGCACCTCGCAGCGCTTGGCATATCCTGCCCGCACCCCTGCCTTTGCGATCTTGCGCGCCATGTAGGCGCCTGAGCGGTCCACCTTGGTTGGGTCTTTCCCGGAGAAAGCGCCGCCACCATGCCGGCACACACCGCCGTAAGTGTCCGCGATGATCTTTCGGCCGGTCACCCCAGTGTCCGCGAAGGAGGAACCGACCACAAAGCGGCCCGTCGGGTTTACCAGTGCCTTGAAATCGGTATTCATGTCATAGACTTTGGCGGTCTCCTGCATGATCATCTGCACTGCTTCCCGCACGTCTTCCAGGCTTGCGTGCTTGCTGTGCTGGGTGCTGATGAGGAAGGTATCGATCCGTTTGCGCTTGTAGTCATAGGTGACCTGGCTCTTGGCATCCGGCAGCAGAAAAGGGTTCCGGCTGTCCTTCAGACGCTCAAGCGCGGCCGTGGCCAGCACAAAGGGTACCGGCAGCATCTCGCGGGTCTCGTTGGTGGCGTAGCCGAACATCATGCCCTGATCACCGGCGCCCTGCTGGTCCACGCCCAGCGCGATGTCCGGGCTCTGCTTTGAAATCAGGCGGTTCACGGTGTACTGCTCGATGTTCGGCAACCCGATGCCGGCCAGGACACAGTACGTCAGGTCTTTGAAATCAGGTGTGTGGCTCGAGGTGATCTCACCGGCGATGGTAATGTCATAATCCTTGATCATGCACTCCACCGCTACCCGGCTGTCC
>JAAYFC010000017.1 GCA_012728435.1 Clostridiales bacterium
ATTCATCAACCAGTTGCCACGTAGACGCTTTAACTATAGAACCCCAGAGGAGTTGTTCGAGGAGAGACTGAAGGATATAATCAAGTCAGCAAGCACTCCGAAACGATGTTCGGCATGTTGCACTTAAAAATGCAATCCGGGTTTCAAATCTTCCGCTTACAAAGTCCATGGCCCATCAGGAACTGTGGCCCTCTTCCTTCACGGGCTTGCCCGTCTCATCCAGCACCGGGCAGGTGTCCCACACATCGGTGTTCTTGGGTTTGTTTTGGTCGATATTGC
This sequence comes from Clostridiales bacterium, assembly GCA_012728435.1. Lineage (GTDB taxonomy): Bacteria > Bacillota > Clostridia > Christensenellales > Aristaeellaceae > UBA6115. The sequence continues at coordinate 280 of JAAYFC010000017.1, forward strand.
CCTTGGCGTAATCCAGCCGCGCGTTGTTATCCGCTGATGGGGAATACTCATCGGTGTTCACATTGTGCATTTTATCCAGCAGTTTCCGGAACATTCCCGCCCTTTTCTGCTCGCTCATGGTAACCCTCCTTTCCGGTTCATGGGCAATATACCCACAGAAGGCATACGGTATCTTTTGAATAGGCAGAAGCGGCAGGAGGTGGTACACTGATTGCAAATCTATAAAGGATGATTATTGATGAATTGCGCGATTATTGGATGCGGCCGGATTGCCCCGATTCATGCTGATGCCTTGCGTCAAACGCCCATAGCAAAACTAATCGCCTGTGCAGACATACATCTACACACAGCGGAGGCTTTTGCGGCGCAATATGCCATAAAACCCTATACTGATTACAAGGTGATGATACAGGAAATCCAGCCTGAGGTGATTCATATCTGTACACCGCACCACCTGCATGTGGAGATGGCTGAATACGCCCTCTGCCGCGGCATCCATGTGTTGATGGAAAAACCAGCCGCCATTTCACGGGCGGGCTTTTTGACGCTGATCAACGCTGAACAAATCAGCAAAGCCCGCATCGGCATCTGTTTTCAGAACCGTTATAACGCTTCGATTCAGCGGTTGAAAGAGCTGATAGAGAATCAGGAAGCCGGCGCGGTTCTGGGCGCACGTTGTGTGTTGACCTGGCAGCGCGATGTTGATTATTACAGCGATGACTGGCATGGTAAACAAGCAACAGAGGGCGGCGGCGTGCTGATGAATCAGGCCATTCACACAATGGACCTTCTGGTTCACCTGCTAGGCGCACCTTGTGAGGTTCAGGCAGCCATGCACAACCGCCACCTGCAAGGAGTGATTGAGGTGGAGGACACACTGGAGGCTTACATCCGCTTTGGCCAGTCCCCGGCGCTGTTTTACGCAAGCCTGGCTTATTGTACGGACGCGCCAGTGCTGCTGGAAGTGGTGTGTGAGAAGGCGACTTACCAGTTGCAAGGCGAGCAGCTGACCATCATATCAGCGAAAGGACAGCCGATTACCACAGATTATACGGTGCGCCTTGAAAACGGCATGTCCTACTGGGGCACCAGCCATCGGCTGCTGATCCAGGATTTTTATCGCGCCTTGAATGAGGGCACCCCCTTCCCAATCACCCCCAGCAGCATCATTGACACCATGAACCTGGTATACGGCTGCTATGACTCCGCACGAAGCGGCAAGCCCATTGAACTAAAGGACAGAATGGAGCCATCATGAAACAAGACGGCATGACCTATGCCCCCAAGACTAAGCCCAACCCCGTTGTCAAGCCGGGTGAGTTTGTGTTCTCCGCTCTAGCGCTGGATCATGGACATATTTACGGCATGTGCAATGGCTTGGTGGAGGCCGGTGCCACCCTGAAATACGTGTATGATCCGGACCCTGAAAAGGTGAAACAGTTCCTGACCACCTTCCCCCAAGCCACTGCTGCTGCCAGCAAGGAAGAGGTGCTGCGCGACGCGGATACCCAGTTGATTGCTGCCGCTGCGGTCACCAACCTGCGCTGCCCGCTTGGCATTGAAGTATTACATGCGGGGAAGGATTATTTTACCGACAAAGCGCCGCTGACCACACTTGAACAATTGGCGCAAGCCAAGGATGCCGTAAAGCATACTGGCAAAAAATACATGGTGTATTACTCCGAACGCATCCACAACGAGGGGGCGGTCTTTGCAGGTGAGTTGATTGCGCAAAACGCGGTTGGCCGAGTGCTGCAGGTCATCGGCTTGGGACCGCACCGTTTAAACGCCAAGAACCGGCCGGACTGGTTCTTTGTGAAGGAGCAATATGGCGGCATCCTGTGTGACATCGGCAGCCACCAGATTGAGCAGTTCCTATACTACACAGGCGCTAAGGACGCACAGGTGCTTGCAAGCCAGGTCAAAAACTACGCGCACCCACAGTACCCGGAGTTGGAAGACTTTGGCGATGCGATGCTGCTGGCTGACAACGGCAGCACCAACTACTTCCGGGTAGACTGGTTTACACCCGATGGCCTGCGTACCTGGGGGGACGGCCGCACGATGATTTTGGGTACAGAGGGCTATATCGAAATCAGAAAGTACATAGACGTCGCAACGGATTCTACACAGGGTGACCTGGTGATTCTGGTAAACAAGGCAGGCGAACAGCGCTTTGTTGTCAGCGGGCAGGTGGGCTTCCCCTTCTTTGGGGCTTTGATTTTGGATTGTGTGCACCGCACGGAATACGCAATGACGCAGGAACACGCCTTCAAGGCAGCTGAGCTTTGCGTGCGCGCGCAGATGCAGGCACAGGCAGGCAAGTAGATTCAAGTCCCTGAAAGCACTGCAATATTCCGTAAATTCACATCGTAACTTCCACAGTGTAAAGGGTGTGGAGATTACCATGTGAAATGAACGGAAGTTAGTGTAATAAAGTGTGAC
>JAAYFC010000018.1 GCA_012728435.1 Clostridiales bacterium
CCCATCACCCCAGCCAAAGCAATGGGCTCTTTGTGATCACAAATCATCAGGTCATCCGGGGTTAGTTTCAGGACCTTCCCGTCCAGCAAGGTCAAAGATTCCCCGGGCTTCGCCATCCGCACGACAATCTCTTCTTGCACCATGTTTTTGTCAAAGGCATGTGTGGGCTGGCCAACTGCCAGCATGACGTAGTTTGTGATGTCCACCAGGCTGCTGATGGGCCGGATACCAGTTTTCCACAGGCACAGTTTAAGCCAGTAGGGGGAAGGCTCATTGCGCAGGTTTTCATACTGCAAGGCGGCGTAGCGGCGGCAACGGTCCTCATTTTTGATGCTGACGGGATACGCCGGCAGATGCCCAGGTGCCTCAAAACGGGGCAGCTCTTTTAACTTACTGCCATAAATAGCTGCCAATTCCCGGGCGATGCCGTAATGACACCACAAATCAGGGCGGTTGGTCAGGGATTTGTTGTCAATCTCCAAAATGATGTCATCCAGCTGCAGTGCCTGACCCACGCCCATGCCTGGCGTTGCAGCGGCAAAACCGGACAGGTCCAGGATTTCATGATCATCCCCGGTCGGGAACAGGTCTTCCAGGCCCATTTCAGCGCTGGCGCAAATCATGCCATCGCTTTTAACACCACGCAGTTTGGTAGGCTTGATGAGGACAGGTTCGCCCTCTCCATGCCAACGCACATAGGCGCCAGGCACGGCCACCGCCACCTTCTGACCCACGGCAATGTTGCTGCCGCCGCATACGATGGTGCTATCCTGGTCCTGGCCGATATCCACCAGGCATACCTTTAACATGTCCGCCTGGGGGTGGGTCTTTATGTCTGTAATTATGCCCACAAGAATGTGCTTCAGGCTGTCCGCTGGGTTAACGGCATCCTCAACTTCCACCGTGCGCATGGTCAGGTCATGGGACAGGGAGGTTAAATCCAGGTTGCTGGGCAAATCCACATATTCTTTAATCCAATTGAGAGAAACTTTCATCGCAATCCTCCTTAACGGAACTGGCCAAGGAAGCGCAGGTCTGCGCTGTGGAACAACCGCACATCATCCACGCCGTAACGCATCATCACCAGGCGGTCCAAGCCGATGTTGATGTAGAACCCACTGTATTCATCGGGGTTTAGTCCGGCAGCCTTGAGCACATTGGGGTGGGGGGTGCCGCCGGGCATCACTTCAATCCAACCTACATGCTTGCACACCTTGCAGCCAGTTCCTCCGCAGACAAGGCATTGCATATCAATTTCGAAGCCAGGTTCCACAAAGGGGAAGAAGCCGGCACGCATCCGTACGGCCACTTCCCTGCCAAACACTTTTTCCAAAATGGTCCGTATCAGCAGCAAGCCTGAGGCGAAGGCAAAATCTTTTTCCACAATCAATGCTTCATACTGGAAGAAGGCACGCTCATGCCGGGCATCGGTACTTTCGTTACGGTAGACACGCCCAGGGTACACAAAGCGCGCAGGTGCGCCATGGCGTTGCAGGTAACGCACGCTGGCTCCTGTCAAATGGGGTCTGAGGCACAGGCGCTTCGCCCCTTCTTCCACCTCGCTGCCCGCCAGCCAATAGGTGTCCATGCTGTCCCGGGCGGGGTGCTCCGGGGGAAAGTTCAGGTTGTCAAAACCGTACTGCTCACTGGTAATCTCATCCTCCGCAAACACCTCAAAGCCCAGGGACAGGAAGGCATCGTTTAAGTCATAACACATCTGGGTGATGGGGTGCAGCCGGCCAGACCGGGGTTTGGTGCCAGGCAAGGTCAAATCCATGACTCCTGGTATTATAGAAGCCTGGGATAAGAGCTCCTGGTCCTTTTGCAAAAGGGCATCGCCAATGGCTTCCTTCACCTCGTTGGCAGCCATGCCGGCTTCCCGGCGCTCCTCAGGGCTTAACTTGCCCAAGGTTTTCAGTACCAGGGTCAGGGCGCCCTTCTTGCCCAGGTAGTGGTGACGCACCTGGTCCAGCACGCTTTCGCTGTCAGCCTTCAAAATGGCTGCCAGGGCTTCCTGCTGCAGTGCTTGTAATTGTTCTTTCACAGCTTCCTCCCATCAAAAAATCCCATGCCATGCATGGGACGTCATTAACGTGGTACCACCCAGTTTCCGCACAAAATGTGCGCTTTGACCCTTAACGCGGGTAACGGCAGAGCCTACTGTCATTCAGCCCGGCAGCTTGGAAGTGAATGCCCTGTCACGACATAGGCCGCTTTCAGCGGTTGCAGCCCTCTCTTTGATGAAGCGATGGTTCAGGGGTTGTCCTTCGTCTTAGCTGATGCGTTATCCTACCATCCAGCGGGATTTGCTGTCAACCAAAAGACTCTGAATCTTGCATTTCGCTTGAAATCATGGTATTTTTTGACATGGAAAGCAGGTGTGTTGTGCAAAAACCAATTTCATGGTTCCCAGGACATATGGCAAAGGCCAGGCGGCTTTTGCAGGATCAATTGCAGCGTATTGATGCGGTGATTGAGCTGTGCGACGCGCGCTTGCCCTTGTCCAGTCGCAACCCTGATTTGGATCCTTTGATTAAGAGCAAGCCGCGTATCCTTTTGCTCAACAAATCTGATTTGGCCAATCCCGCCGAAACGAAAAAGTGGCTTGCCTATTTTGAAGGTCAGGGGCTTGACTGCATGGGCATTGAGATGGGCCGGCGCAAGCAAAACATCTTAAACGCCATCATCAGCATGACGGAGGAGCGGCTGGAGAAATCCCTCAAAAAAGGCATTCACCGCGCTGCCCGCGCGATGGTGTTGGGCGTGCCCAATGTTGGGAAAAGCACGCTGATCAACTATCTGGCTGGCCGCTCCGCCTTCAAGGTGCAGAACCGACCGGGCGTAACCCGCGCACCGCAGTGGATCACCGCTTCGCGCAGCTTGCAGCTTTTGGATACACCAGGCCTGCTTTGGCCTAAGCTGGATGACCCCGTGGCGGCCCGCAGGCTGGCTTATATTGCGGCGGTGCGGGATGAGGTGCTGGATGTTTACCACCTGTCTTTAGCCCTGCTGGACGAACTGATGCAGATTGCGCCTGGCGGGATCATCGCCCGATACAAGGTTGAGGACAGCAGCCTGCGCGGCCAGGCACTGCTGGAAGCCATTTGCAAAAACAGGGGGTTTTTAATCAAGGGCGGCGAGGCAGACTTAGAGCGCGGCGCGGCTTGCGTTTTAGATGAGTTCCGGGATGGTAAGCTGGGCAGGATAACCTTGGAACTGGTAGAGGATGTTTTGTGACAAAAGCAGAACAAATCGAGGCCATTTACGCGCACGACATGAAACTGTGGGAACAGGGCCTGGTATTTGCCGGTATTGATGAAGCAGGGAGAGGCCCTTTAGCGGGCTGTGTGACAGCCGCCTGTGTCGTGATGCCAAGGCAGCCACGCGTTGAGAAGGTATTTGATTCCAAGCGCTTGAGTGAAAAACAGCGCGAGCTTTTGTTTGATGAGATTTACAATCAAGCCTTGTTTGTGGGCATGGCCAACGTAAACGCGGAAGAGATTGACCGCATCAACATCTTGGAGGCCACCAAGCAGGCGATGAGACAGGCGGCAGAAGGGGCGCCAGCGGGCACCTTCCTGGTTGACGCTGTGACGCAGGTGGGCATAAAGGGGGAGGAGTGGCCCATCATTTCCGGTGATGCGGTCAGCTACTCCATTGCCGCAGCTTCCATTATTGCCAAGGTGACACGCGACCGCATTATGCGTAAGTTGGACGAACTGTATCCGGATTACGGTTTCGCGAAACACAAGGGATATGGCACACGCCAGCATATTGCGGCAATTCATCGCCTGGGTCCTTGCCCTGTGCACCGCAAAAGCTTTTTAACCCGGATTCTTGCCTCATGAGTCAGCATGATATCGGCCTTAAGGGCGAACGCCTGGCCGCGCAGTATTTGAAGAAGCAGGGCTTTGAGTTGCAGAAACAGCGGGTTCGGAGCCGTCACGGGGAGATTGATTTGATTGCCAAAAAAGGCAATCACTTGTATTTTATAGAGGTGAAGTATCGGCCAGACGCCCGGCTGGGCGCTGGATTGCAGTCGATTACACAGGACAAACGGCGAAGGCTTAAAGAGGCGGCACGGGCTTATCTTTCCAGCTCGCCTGTGCCCTGGCGCCTTGCTTTCCTTGAGATTACACGGGCTGGCATCCTGCTGTATGAGGATGTCCTACATGAACAATAAGGGGCTCATCATGAAAAAGAAACTGATGATACTGGGTATTCTGCTATTGCTGGCAGCGCTTATTTTATGGCTGGCGCTTGGCCGTCAATCCGCAGCGCCGGTTGAGTATCATGTCGAGCTGCTTGAAAACGGTGGGTTTGAACGCGTGAATGACGAAGGCGTGCCCAACGGCTGGTTGCCGGAAGCCTACCTGAAGTATTCGGATGTAACCAGCTTTGACATGACCGAAGGCCGGGATGGTAAGGCAGTCCAAATCATCAACTATTCTCCCAATGACGCGCGCTACTACCAAATTGTCAAAGTGACCCCCAACACCGTCTACCGCTTCAGCGGCTATATCAAGTCAGATGCGCAGGGCGGACGCGGGGCAAACCTGTCCATAGCAGATGTCTATGTGTTTTCTGAAGCCGTCTACCAAACTGATCAGGACTGGCAATATGTGGAGTTGTACGGAAAAACTGGCGCGAAACAGCATCAAGTCACCGTCTTTGCGCGCCTGGGTGGATACTCCGGTGAAGCGGAAGGTGAGGCTGCCTTTGATCAGCTGTCGCTCATGGCTGTAAAGGAAACCCCGCCGGATGTACAGCTTGCCTCCTGGGAAAAAAAAGAAGTGTCCAAGCAGGACACGAACGTTGAAAACCATGTAAACAAGCCCTTTGCGCCCTGGTTGATCCTGATTTACATCGTTTCTGCAGGGCTATTACTGTATATTGCGAAGGCAGCGCAACGGATGGACGGGTTGCAGACGATGCAGGATACCAACCGTCGTACGATGATCCTGTTCTTTTTGCTGTTGCTGTTCGCTTTTCTTTCCCGTATTTGGATGGCCAGCCTGATTTCAGGCTTTCCAGTGGATGTGAGTGCCTTTCGCGCCTGGGCGAACAACATGGCAGACGTAGGCTCATCACAGTTTTACCTGCAGGAAGGTCACAGGGATTATCCGCCTGGCTACATGCTGGTTCTTTGGCCGATTGGCGTAATCGGTCAACTGCTGGGCGGCGGGGCGACCGCGATGATGGTCAAGGTGCCAACCATACTGTGTGATGTTGCCATCATCGCGCTGCTTTATCAGGTTGCGCAAAAACGCACCAGCAAAAGCGCAGCGCTGACGCTCTCCATGCTTTATACCTTGAACCCCTTGACCTATCTGGCAGGCGCCGCCTGGGGCCAGGTGGACAGCCTGCCTTCCCTTCTGCTGCTGATTGCAGTTCTGCTGATTATTGTCAAGCGCTGGCGTTATGCACTGCCGGTGTATGTGATAGCGGTGTTGATGAAGCCGCAGGCCCTCATGGTGGGGCCGCTGGGCTTGCTGGCGCTGGTGATGGCTTTTGTCTGGGAAAGAAAGCGCGACAAGCTGATTCAGGATGCGCTGATTGGCGTGGCGTTGAGCTTTGCGGTCATCGCCCTCATCGCGGTGCCGTTTTTCAATGAACAAAATGGTGTCACATGGTTGCTTGGTTTGTATGGCAATACGATGAGTTATTATCACTACGCCACCGTCAATGCCAACAATCTATACTTCCTGTTCAAACAAAACTGGGTCTCTATTACAAACGCTGCGCCTTTCCTGCTGCGCTTGACCGGCAGTTTCGTTGTTTTGGCACCGGTCGCATTTTATCTATACTTGCAGAGAAAAGAAACTAACAACGGGAAGAAGAGCGCCATTAAGCGCCTTGACGTGATTCTGCTTGCCGCTGCCGTGCTGCCCGCCATCGCGGTCCTGATCCCCATCAACTTAGCGCTTACGGGAACGCTGCTGATGATCTCCGTTTTTGCCGTGGTTTCCTTAATGTATATCAAGTCAAGGGATGCGCGCAGACTTCCGCTGTTGGCTGCAGTCTTGTTGATTGGGTTTTCTATCCTGGGCACCATGATGCACGAACGCTATCTGTTCCTGGCAGTCGCTTTGTTAACTTTATCCTACGTTCAAAAACCGGATCGCCGGGTTCTGGCTTTGCTGCTGACGGTTACTGCCCTTTGCTTCCTCAACTCAGGCATCGCACTGGATCGCGGGATGCGCATTGGGGGCAGCATGGGCAACCTGGATGCGCCCAGCGCGGGACTTAAGTCTGATTCTGCCTGGTTGGAGTACAGCCTCTCCTTTCTCAGCCTGCCGCTTGCAAGCTATGCCATCTACCTTGGACTTGTCTTTTCCAAAAAGGATGTCCTGGTAAAAAGCATTGCGCCCAGCGATAAACTGACGAATCTAAATCTAAAGACCCGTTACGCCTTTCTAAAAAAGCGGGAGCAGGTTAAGTTTGACCGCAAGGATGCCCTGATTATAATCGGGGTAACCCTGGTGTATAGCATCATCGCGCTGGTGAACCTGGGCTCTACAAAGGCTCCGCAGACTCACTGGATGTCAACCGTCGACCAGCCCCAGGCAGTGCTGGATCTGGGCGAGGTTAAGCACTTCAAGTTGATGCTCTATGGCGGTATCCATTGGCAGGACAGCGAGTTTGAGGTGGAGATCAGTGAGGATGGGGAGGATTACACCAGCTACCCGTATCAAATGACCCATGGCACCTTGTTTGCCTGGCGATACTTAAGCTTTCCCTACGTGGATTACAAGGGTGTAACGCAGTATGACGGTAATCCCAGGGAGTTAACGGGCAGATACGTGCGCATCAGCAACATGAGCGCGCGGCTGACCTTGTTTGAGGTTGTTGCCCAGGATTTCGACACGGGGGAGAACATCCCCTTCGTCTCCGCCAGCGCTGGCGCAAATGCCCTGATTGATGAGCAGGACACTGTCCACGGCCGCCCCACCTGGTTTAACAGCATGTACTTTGATGAGATCTATCACGCCCGTACAGGCTTTGAGCAGCGCAACGCGCTGCTTGGGGAAGAGCCCGACCAGATCTATGAAACCAGCCACCCGCCGCTGGGCAAGGTCTTTATTACATTTTCCACCATGATCTTTGGCATGACTCCCTTTGGCTGGCGCTTTGCAGGCGCCCTGGCAGGCATCCTGATGCTGCCGGGTATGTACCTATTGGGCAAGCAGCTAACCAGGCGGCGCGGGCTGGGTTTGTTCGCCATGCTGCTGATGACTTTTGATTTTATGCATTTCACGCAGACGCGCATCGCCACCATCGACAGCTTTGTTACCCTGTTTATTATTTACTCCTATTTCTTCATGATCAGGTACATCATGATGGATCACTTGCGCGTGCGTCTCAAAAGCAAGTTGCTGCCCCTCTTTTTGTCCGGGCTGATGATGGGATTGGGCGTTGCCAGCAAGTGGACAGGAATCTATGCCGGCATCGGCTTGGCGGTCCTTTTCTTTGGCAGTTTGGCACAAAACATTCTAAGCGGCTTTGCCTGCAAACGACTGACAGCAGATGAATTTGACAGCTTGGACGCAGAAGAAGCAAAAACCGCACAGGCATTTGGACAAGGTTTCATACATGACGCTGTCCTTACCTGTCTGTGGTGCCTGCTCTTCTTTGTCGCGGTACCAATCGTCATTTACTACCTGTCCTATATTCCTGTGTATATTGCCTCCCCAGGCGGTGTGACGATTCAAAAGATTATCCGCAACAACATCAGCATGTTTGACTATCATTCAGAGCCGGGGCGCGGCGCAGATCACCAATACTATTCTCCCTGGCACAGCTGGCCCATCATCAAAAAGCCCATGTATTATTACTCTGGCGGGGTCATCAACGGCACTTCCAGCGTCATCTGGGCCTTCGGCAACCCCTTGGTCTGGTGGGGCGGCTTGCTGGCACTGGTGATGACAGCCTTCTATGCCTTGTATGAGCGTTTGAGCGTCAATAAACGCTTAATCGCATATGACAAAGGGGAGCTATTAAGCCTTTCTTATGACCGCCGCCCCCTGATTCTTTTGCTTGCCTTCCTGGCACAGTACCTGCCCTGGGTGCTGGTGCCGCGGGGAACCTATATCTACCATTACTTCCCGTCCGTTCCCTTCATCATCCTGTGCATGACCTTGATGATGGAGTACCTGTACCAGTGGCATAAACAGGCGGCGAAGGTGACCTGTATCACGCTGGTTATCATCGCAGGCGTCTTATTTATCGCCTTCTTCCCGTACATCAGCGGTGTGCGCGTCTCCACTGCCTGGCTTGAGGCGATGCGCTGGCTGCCAAATTGGTTGTATTACTAAGAGAGGGGCTTTTAAAATGCTAGCCCGAACCAAATGTTTTGCATTAATTGGCATTTCCGGGGAGCCGGTGACGGTGGAAGCCTATGTATCTTCCGCCAGCACCTTTGTTTTTAACATTGTCGGTTTGCCGGACGCAGCGGTTAAAGAAAGCCGCGACCGCGTGGTAGCGGCACTTAAGAACAGCGGCTTTATCATGCCCTTTGGGCATACAGTGGTTAATTTGTCGCCGGCTGATTTAAAGAAGGAAGGCACAGCCTTTGATTTGCCCATTGCGGTCGCCATTATCCTAGCCAGCCAGCAAATGATGGCCAAACCCTTTCATGACACAGCCCTGATTGGCGAATTGGCGCTGGACGGCCGTCTGCGCGCTGTCAATGGGGCACTGTCGATGGTCATTTCCGCCCATGAGCAGGGTATCCGCAAAATTATCTTGCCCAAGGATAATGCCAAGGAGGTCGAGGTGGTCACCGGGATGGAAGTATATCCCGCCGAATCCTTGTACCATGTAGTACAACACCTGACAGGCCGCGATCCCATCCCGGCCCAGGCGCAGAAAACCTATCAGGAATGTTTGAATGAAGCGGTGTTTGACCTGGACTTGTCCCAGGTGCGCGGCCAGCACTTACCTAAGCGCGCGCTGGAGATTGCCGCGGCCGGGGGCCATAACCTGCTGTTGATCGGGGTGCCTGGCTCCGGGAAGACCATGATGGCGCGCTGTCTGCCTGGTATCCTGCCAGAAATGAGCCAGGAGGAGGCTTTTGAGACCACCCGGATTCACTCAGCAGCTGGCGTGTTAAAGCCCGGGTCCGGCTTGATGACCGTACGTCCTTTCCGCACACCGCACCATACCGCGTCTATGGCAGCCCTTATAGGTGGCGGTGCCAATGCCAAACCCGGGGAGGTGTCCTTGGCACATAACGGTGTGCTGTTTTTGGACGAGATGCCCGAATACCCGCGCCAGGTGCTGGAATCCCTGCGCCAGCCGCTGGAGGATGGCGTCATTACGGTCAGTCGCGTCAAAGTGCATACGCAGTATCTGTCGCGGCTGATGCTGATTGCCAGCATGAACCCTTGCCCCTGTGGTTATTTTGGCAGCAGAACCCGGCACTGCCGCTGCGGCAGCCATGAAATAAAGCGGTATCTGGACCGGATCTCCGGCCCTTTGCTGGACCGCATTGATTTACAGGTAGAGGTGGATGTAGTACCGGTGGAGGAAATTGTGCAGGACAGCGAGCAGGAAAGCAGCGAAGCCGTGCGCAAGCGTGTGCGCGCAGCCAGGACCATTCAGGCCAAACGCTATGAGCACTTAAGCATCCGCACAAACGCTGAGATGAGCGGGAAAAACCTGGAAGACCAGGCGATGCTGACCAAGGAAGCGCGGGATTTGCTTCAAAACGCGGTTAAAAAATACAATCTCAGCATGCGCGCCTATACCCGTCTTATCAAGGTTGCAAGGACCATTGCGGATTTACAAAATGAAGAGAAGGTCAGTATGCCTGCTATGGCCGAGGCAATTCAATACCGGATGATGGACGGAAAGTATTGGGGAGAACAGCATGGCAGATAAGCGAGAATTGTTGTGCCAGGCCTGGCTGTCCTGCAGCGAAAGCCTGGGTTATCAAGCCCGGCTAAAGCTGATGGAGGAGTTCAAGTCCGCAAGCGCTGTTTATGATCGCTTTTCATCAAAAATGATGGAGATTGTTGGTGAGAAAGCCTTTGCTGAGCTGGCAGACCTACGCCAGACTGGTCTTGATAAAATGGAAGCAGCGCTCAATAAATCAGACATCCAACTGTGTGTGCCCGGGGACAGCAGCTATCCAGAGCAACTGGCACATATTCCGGATCCGCCGGCTTTGCTGTTTTATCAGGGCACCTTGTTTCGTGATGAACAACGCGCTATTGCCATCGTCGGATCTCGGCGTGAAACCCGCTACGGAAGGGAGCAGGCTTATCAAATCGCCAGGGAATTGGCGCAAAATGGGGTCACCATTATCAGTGGTCTGGCGCGCGGTATAGATACTGCCGCACACAAGGGTGCGCTGGACGCTGGCGGCCGAACCATCGCAATACTGGGCTCTGGCATCAAGCGCGTCTATCCCAGGGAAAATGAGGAGTTGGCTGCGCAGATCACTAAAAACGGCGGTGCTGTGGTCAGCGAGTTTTCGCCCGCATCAGAGCCGCTGGCATTTCATTTTCCCGTCAGAAACCGCCTGGTGTCCGGCTTCAGTCATGGCGTCCTGCTGGTGGAGGCAAGGGAGAAGAGCGGGACCCTGATTACCGTTGGCCACGCCTTGATGCAGGGGCGGGAAGTGTTCGCCCTGCCTGGGCCGGTAGACGCGCCGGGCAGCGCTGTGCCCAACCGCATGCTGCGCGAAGGCGCCCGCTTGATTACCTGTGCCGGGGACATCCTGGAGGATATGAGTTGGGGCCAAAGTACCCAGGGTGAGCAGACCAGCTTCATCATGCCTGATTTGACAAATGAACAACGCAGGTTATATGATTCGCTGTGCGATGAGCCGCTGGATTTCAGTGAGCTCATGCAAACCATGAAACTGCAGGCACAGGAACTGAATGTGCTGCTCACCACCCTTGAGATGGAAAACCTGATTGAAGCCCTGCCGGGTAGAATGTTTAAAGCAATCAGACAATAATGGACGGAGGACATCCTTGAAATCTAAGAAACACAAACTGGTCATCGTCGAGTCGCCTGCCAAAGCGCGCACAGTTACCCGCTTTTTGGGGCGTGACTATAAGGTGGAAGCCTCTCAGGGTCATGTGCGGGACTTGCCCAAGTCCCAGTTTGGCATTGATACCGATCAGGACTTCGCCATGAAGTACATCACCATCCATGGCCGGGGGCCCATTTTGGCCAAGCTGCGCAAGCAGGCGGCAGGCGCCAGCCAGGTCTATCTGGCAACAGACCCTGACCGCGAGGGCGAGGCCATCTCCTGGCATTTGGCGCAGGCGCTGAAACTGGACGACAGCAAGCCTTTGCGTGTGGAGTTTCATGAGATTACCAAAAACGCGGTCAAGGAAGCGGTCAAATCCGCCCGCACCATTGACATGGACCGGGTGAACGCGCAGCAGGCGCGCCGCGCGCTGGACCGCGTGGTGGGCTACAAGATCAGCCCGCTTTTGTGGGCGAAGATCAAAAAAGGCCTGTCCGCCGGTCGCGTGCAGTCCGTCGCCGTGCGCCTGATTGTGGACCGCGAGGACGAAATTGACGCCTTCATCCCGGAGGAGTACTGGGACATCAGCGCGGATTTTGAGGCGCTCAACGCCAAGGGAAAAAAGGTGCTGCTTTCCGCGCGGCTGAACAAATTGAAAGGCAAAAAGCCCGAGATCACCAACGAAAAAGCGGCGCTGAAGGCAAAGGATCTGATCCAAAACAGCGCCTTTAAGGTAGGAACGGTCAAGAAGGGCACGCGCAAGAAATCACCGGCGCCGCCCTTTACCACCTCCACCCTGCAGCAGGAAGCCAGCCGCAAGCTCAACTACACCTCCTCCCGCACCATGCAGATTGTGCAGGGCCTGTACGAGGGGGTTGAACTGGGCAAAGAAGGCAGCCAGGGTCTGGTGACCTACATCAGAACCGACTCTGTGCGTGTGAGCGCTGAGGCAGTCGCCGCCGCGCGCGAGGAAATCCTGAAAGCCTATGGCAAGGAACACCTTCCCCGTACTGCGCGGGAGTACAAAACCAGAAGCCGTGCCCAGGACGCGCATGAGGCCATCCGCCCCACTGACATTACCAGGACCCCGGACAGCCTGAAAGCCTTTTTGTCCCGGGAGCAAATGCAGGTATACCGCCTAATCTATAACCGTTTTTTGGCCAGCCAGATGAAAAACGCGGAGTATGAAACCTTAACGGCTGATCTGCTGGCGGATGAGGTTGATTTGCGCTATTACGCGGAGCACAAGTCCTTCCCCGGCTTTACTGCCATTTATGAGGAGGGCGAGGACGACAACGGCGTCAGCATCCAGGATGTCATGCCGGACCTTCAAAAGGACGACACAGTGGACATCCAGGAAGTGCATGCAGAGCAGCACTTCACCCAGCCGCCCTCCCGGTATACGGAGGCCTCCCTCATCAAGTCCATGGAGGAGCGGGGCATCGGCCGTCCCTCCACCTACGCGCCCACCATCGGCACCATCATCGCCCGCGGGTATATCTCCCGCGAGAAGCGCAGGCTGTACCCGACGGAGATGGGGCGCATGGTCAATGACATCATGATGGAATATTTCAGCCCGGTGGTGGATCTAGAGTTCACCGCGGACATGGAAAGCAAGCTGGACGAGATCGCCGAAGGCAAGCTGCACTGGAAGGACATCCTGCGGGATTTCTATCCTTCCTTCAGCGAGATGGTAAGCCAGGCGGAAGCCCAGATTGAAAAGGTGGAGATTCCGGACGAGGTGTCCGACATCCCCTGTGAGATCTGCGGCACCATGCTGGTGTACAAGATGGGCCGCTATGGCCGTTTCCTGGCCTGCCCGCGTTTCCCGGAATGCCGCTTTACTATGCCTATTTTGACCTATATCGACGCGCCCTGTCCCACCTGCGGCGCCAGATTGCTTGAGAAAACCACGCGCAAGGGCCGCAAGTTCTATGGCTGCGAGAAATATCCGGAGTGCGAGTTCACCTCCTGGGACAAGGTCGCGACAGAGAAATGCCCCAAGTGCGGCCACCATATGGTCTACAAATACCGCAAAAACAGCCAGTTCCGCCTGTGTACCAACGAAACCTGCCGACACCACGAGATGGTAGAGGAGGCGCCGGAGGCGGAACATGCCTGAAGTCAGGGTACAGGTGATCGGCGCGGGACTGGCGGGCTGTGAAGCGGCCTGGCAGCTAATCAAGCGCGGGATTCCTGTCACCCTGGTGGATATGAAGCCGACGCGGAAGACGCCGGCGCACACATCCGATCACCTGGCTGAACTGGTGTGCAGCAACTCTCTGCGGGGTGACCGGCTGGAAAACGCGCCGGGTCTTTTGAAGGAAGAATTGCGACGGCTTGATTCCCTGATTTTGCGCGCGGCGGACGACACCCGCGTGCCGGCCGGCGGCGCCTTGGCGGTGGACAGGGAGCGCTTTGCCAGGACCATCACGGATACCCTGCTCAGTCATCCATTGATACAGTTTGAAAGCCGCGTCGTGGAGGCGTTTCCGGAAGCGCCCTTCATCATCGCCACAGGGCCGTTGACAGAAGCAGGGCTGGCAGACGCCATCCGGCAGATTGCGGGCACCTTACATTTTTATGACGCAGCGGCTCCCATTGTGTACGCCGATTCCATTGACATGGACATCGCCTTTCGGGCGTCCAGATACGGCAGGGGGGATGATTACCTCAACTGCCCGATGAATGAGGCGGAGTATCACGCCTTTATTGACGCCTTGATCAATGCCGAATGCGCGGATATCCATGGCTTTGAGGACAAGCAGCTCTTTGACGGCTGTTTGCCGATTGAGTCCATCGCCAAGCGCGGCCGCATGGCGGCAGCCTTTGGGCCCATGAAACCGGTTGGCCTGCCAGACCCAAGAACAGGTAAAGAACCCTTCGCGGTGGTGCAGTTGCGCCAGGATGACGCGGCGGGCAGCTTGTATAACTTGGTTGGCTTTCAGACACGGCTTAAGTTCCCGGAGCAAAAGCGCGTCTTCTCCATGATTCCGGGGCTTAAGGATGCAGAGTTCGCGCGCTATGGCGTCATGCACCGCAATAGCTTTATCAACAGCCCCGGCTTCCTTGACAGCACCTATGCGGTGAAGGGTCAGATAGGTCAGTTTTTTGCCGGGCAGATCACCGGCGTGGAAGGCTATGTGGAAAGCACTGCTTCTGGCTTAAGCGCGGGCATCGCGATGGCAGCGCAACTAAAAAACCTGCCAGCGCCCAGCTTCCCGGAAACCACCGCGATTGGGGCCTTGGGGACCTATATTTCCACCCCCAACCGCAATTTCCAGCCCATGAACATCAATTTTGGCATCCTGCCGCCCTTGTCCATGCGGGTGAAGGGCAAGCAGAACCGCTATGGCAAGCTTGCCGAGCGCGCGCTTATTGACCTTGAGAAATACCAACAATCACGACCGGACTTGTTTTAAGGAGTATCAGGATGGAATTAAAAGGGACAACCATCTGCGCGGTCAAACGCTTTGACCGCATCGCCATCGCGGGGGATGGCCAGGTGACGATGGGGGAAAGCACCATCTTCAAAAGCACCGCCAAAAAGGTGCGCAAAATTTTTAATGACCAGGTAACGGTGGGCTTTGCCGGCTCCGTGGCGGATGCCTTTACCTTAAGCGAGCGCTTTGAAGAGAAGCTGACACAAACCGGCGGCAACCTGGAGCGCGCCGCGGTGAACCTGGCGCGCGAATGGCGCAGCGACAAGACCCTGCGCCAATTGCAAGCCATGCTGATAGCAGCTAACAAAGACCAGATGCTGCTGATTTCCGGCACGGGCGAGGTGATTGAAGCGGATGACGGCATCTGCGCTATTGGCTCCGGCGGTAATTATGCCCTGGCTGCCGCCCGCGCGCTGGTGCAAAACACAGATTTGCCGGCGGTGGACGTCGCCCGCAAGGCGCTTGAGATCGCCGCCTCCATCTGCGTCTTCACCAATGACAACATCCTTGTGGAAGAGGTGTCCTGATGAGCCAGTTAACACCCAGAGAAATTGTGCGGGAACTCAACCGCTATATAATCGGCCAGGATGAGGCCAAGCGCCAGGTGGCCATCGCGCTGCGCAACCGCTACCGCAGAAGCCAGGTGGAGGAAACCCTCCGGGAGGAGATCTTCCCCAAAAACATCCTGATGATTGGACCCACTGGTGTGGGCAAGACGGAGATCGCCAGGCGGCTGGCGCGCCTTGTGAACGCGCCCTTTGTGAAGGTGGAAGCCACCAAGTTTACCGAGGTGGGCTATGTGGGCCGCGATGTGGAAAGCATCATCCGTGATCTGACCGAAAACGCGGTGCGCATGGTCAAGCAGGAGCATGAGGAGCGCGTACGCGCCCGGGCAGAGGTATTGGCGGAGGACCGTCTGATTACCCTGCTGTCCAGTCCGCCGCCGCGCCAGGCGGCCAATCCCATTGACATCCTGCTGCGCGGAAGACAGAAGGAACCGGAGCAGACAGAGGAGGAAAAAGCGCTGCTCACCGGCCGCCGCGCGGATTTGCGGGAGCAATTAAAGGAAGGCCAGCTTGAGGAGCAGGAGCTGGAGATCGAGGTGGAGGACGTCATGCCGCAGCTTGAGGTGGGCGGCGCGTCCATCAACATCGGCGATATGATGGGCGGCATGATGCCCAAGAAAACCAAACTGCGCCGGGTCAAAGTGAAGGAAGCGCGCAAAATCCTCATCGCGGAGGAAGCGGAGCGCTTGATTGACATGGACGCCATTCGCGAGGAAGCAGTCCGCAGGGCAGAGCAGGACGGCATCGTCTTCATTGATGAGATTGACAAGATTGCCGGTCGCTCCAACGCCTCGTCCGGCCCGGA
>JAAYFC010000019.1 GCA_012728435.1 Clostridiales bacterium
AGCCAGAACAGGAGGTGAACAGCATGAAACTGGGCAAGCGTTTACAGGAACTGCGGGTCAATAAAGGGCTCACCCAGGCGCAGCTGGCGGAAGCCCTGGGTGTCAGCTTCCAGGCCGTCAGCAGCTGGGAGCGGGATGAGTCCCTGCCCGAAACCGCCAAGCTGTGGACCATTGCCGCGGCGCTTGATACCACCTTGTGCAACCTGCTGGATGAGGACGCGGGCTTTTACCCTCTGTTTGAACTGGATGACCGCATCTTCCATGAGGACCGCATGTACACCTTCATCAAATCAGCCGCCAGCGCGCGGGACATGCCGCAAACCTTGAAGGCCCTCCCCTTCGCGCGCCAGGCGCACAAAAACCAGGTGCGCAAGGGCGAGCCGGGCATCCCCTACATCAACCACCCCCTCACCATGTGCTGCCACGCCCTGGCCATGGGCATCAAGGAGGACAGGGTCATCGCTGCCATCCTGCTGCATGACGTGGTGGAGGACTGCGAGTTTGAGTTGTGTGACCTGCCCGTTGATGAGGAGGTGCGCCACATCGTGGACCTGCTCACCTGGGAGGGCGAGCCCGAGGTGGATGAGGACATCTATGATCAAAGCTACTACGCCGCCATCCAACAAAACCCCCAGGCCGCCCTCATCAAACTGATTGACCGGTGCAACAACCTGGCTACCATGGCCGGCGGATTTAAAAAGGAGCGCATGCGCGAATACCTGGAGCACACCCACCGCTTCATCCTGCCTTTGGCCAACACCCTGCAGGACAGCTACCCGCCCTACCAGGACGCCTGCTTCCTGCTTAAATATCACATCCGCAGCCTGATGTACGCCATCATCAAAACCGCGCAGTTGTAAAGCAAAAGCCCGTCAGGTTTGCCTGTATTGTATTTAGCCACATCTAAATCAGGAGGTGTCCCATGCCGTCTGGCCTTGGAAACTATCTGGCAATCGCGCTAAGCTCCATGGCGGTGTATCTGTTTTTGCTCATCGCAATCAGGCTGCTGGGCCGCAACGAGCTGCAACGACCCGTTCGGATTGATGTTTTTTACAGTTGATTGCTTTTCCTAGTACATTCTGGTATTTCCTAGTTTAGGGGGTAGTCGGGAATAAGTCTACGACTATATTTGAGGTATAGGTATGTGGGAACAAGTCAATGATATAATACTACTCTAAAACGTTAACGCCTCATTTAACCACTGCCGTTTTGTGATGGATGCGATTCTACCAGGCTCTGCACACAATGTTCTGACCGTGGCACACAATCGGTCAATCACTGCCTCAAGGCTTCTGAAGATTTCATTTCGGAAGCCTTTTTCTCTTACTTCATCCCAGATCATTTCGATTGGGTTCAGCTCAGGTGTATAGGGTAGCAAGGGATAAAGTTCAATGTTCCCTGGTATGACCAAAGTGGATGAGCAGTGCCATGCTGCATTATCCAGAATGAGAAGGACATGGTCTTCTGGATAGGTTTTTGAGAGCTCAGACAGAAAAACATTCATGCAGTCTGTGTTTGCGTAAGGCATTACCAGACTGAACAACTCACCATCCTGGGGTGAAACTGCACCGTACAGGTAGCGGTATTCTCGAATGTGGTGACAAGGCACACTGGGACGGATACCTTGCCTGCACCAACATCGCTTGGGTTTATTAATCCGCCCGAACCCAGCCTCGTCCTGGAACATCACCCGAAGCTTTGGCTGGCTCTTTTTCAGGATTTTCACATATTGAGTGATTTTTTTTATAAGCCTCGATTGCTTCTGGACTTGCCTTCTTTTCATGCCTGCTTCTGGGCACGACTTTGCGCCATTTATGGCGACGCAACAGGTAGTAAATCATGTTCCTTGTTACCTGGTGTCCTACTGCTTTCTCATATGCTAGATGAATCTCACGGGTTTCAATGATCTGACCTGCTTCGCTGCGCACTTGAAATTGTCTGAGGAAATTTTCCTCTTCTTGCCTGCTCATGTATCGATGTTCATGGTGGTGGCGTACACCCACGATGGCCTCTATGCCTTCCTTCTGATACCTGCTCACGATGCGATTAACGCTTGTTTCATGCAGGCCTGTGATTGTTCCCACCTCTTTGCTTAGCATACCATCCACTGCTTTTAGCTTTAACGCCAGCAGCCTTCTATAGATGTGAGGTGGCTGCTTCTTCTTTTGTTCTGCAAGAATTTCCGCTTGTGCCGCTTCGCTGAACTGCGCACTTTTTCGCCCCATGTGATCCACCTGATTTCTTCATTCGTTACCGATCGAATTATATCAGATTTCTCAATGCTTTCATAGCGTTATCGTTTTGGGTTAGTATAAAGCATGAACTCCTCCGCATCAGCGCCGCGACGGTGGATCGGTACACAAAAGCAGAGCGAGACCGCCTGCGCTTGAAAGGCATCAGCACAACCAAGCCAGGTGTGCTGCTTAGGAACAGCATTAAGATTCGCAAGGCGGGAGATGAAATGCCACCCGAACCCGGATTCTTTGAGGTGGATACGGTGGCGCACTGCGGACCAACGCTGAAAGGTGAGTTTGCCAGGACGCTGACGCTGACAGATGTGGTCACCGGTTGGGTGCAGCTGGAAGCAATCCGCAACAACGCACATGTTCATATCCGCAATGGGTTGGACGCAGCTATGGAGGCCATCCCCTACCAGGTTCAAGGCCTGGATTGTGACAACGGCAGCGAACTGGTGAACTACGACGTGGTGAAATGGGCAGCGGGACGAGACATCTTCTTCACCCGCGCCCGTCCCTACAAGAAAAATGACCAGGCGCACGTGGAATCCAAGAACAATCATGTGGTCCGCAAGTATGGCTTCTATTACCGCTACGATACAGCGGAAGAACGCGAAACTTTGGAAGAACTGTGGCGCTTGGTGTGCCTGAAGATGAACTACTTCACCGCGACCAGAAAACCAGTCGAATGGACAACAGACGCAGTAGGTAGACGCAAGCGAATCTACGACAAACCGCAATCTCCCCTGGAAAGATTGCTACAGGCTGGGGTGCTGTCTGACCAGCAGACCCAAGAACTCATTCAGCGCAGAGATGCAATCAACCCAGCTGAACTGAGTCGCGACATTTATCGCCTGCAGTGCATCCTGTCGGGCTTCGCGAAGTCAAAAACCGACAGCTTGGTGCTGGAGGTAGCAGCAGCAAAAGAACGCAAGATGAACAGGATGAAGAGTGGTGTGCGAATTGTTGTGTAAGGGCTGGGTGTTATGCCGTGGGGCAAGAGAAGGTGTTAACGACCCCACCGGAAATCTCTGCTTTCCGGGTGGACAGGGAGCCTCTGCCGCCATGCCGGGTCAGCTTGCGGTCATCCCCTGCGGGGCTGACCCTTGCAAAAGCCTTGCATGGCGGCTACTCCCTGTACACCCCCGCAGATATTTCCTGCTTCGCGCAACCAAGTTTCGC
>JAAYFC010000020.1 GCA_012728435.1 Clostridiales bacterium
CAGCAATTTCGTCTCCTACTAACTTCCACCGCAACGTCCACTGTGGAAGTTACTCTGTGAATTTACTTTCCCGAAAGGAGCAAAAGAGCACCTCAATTTTGATTGACAAACAATGCCCTGCCGTCCTATAATACCGCACGGTGCCTGCCGGTGTGGTGGAATGGCAGACGCGACGGACTCAAAATCCGTTGGTAGCAATACCGTGTCGGTTCAAGTCCGACCACCGGCACCACGTCGCCGCGGACTATGCTTAGTTCGCGGCGACTTTCTTCGAAAGCCCCCTCTCACACGCTGCGTCGCGGCTCCTTTCCTCCAAAATCTGCGATTTTGTCGGGTGGGGACGGTTGAACCTTACCTGAATTTACCATCAGGTTTCCTCAATGCTTGTGTGGACTTCACTCAGCTCGCAACGCCATTTTTCATTTCATGACAAATGGCCTCTCTCGCACGTTTCGCCGCTCCGCCTTTCCTCCAAAATCTGCGATTTTGTCGGGCGGGGACGGTTGAACCTTACCTGAATTTATTATCAGGTTTCCTCAATGCTTGTGTGCGGACTGCGCTCAGCTCTCGACGATTTCATTAGATAATCCCTGTCAGACCCACTATAGCAGCATTTTACTTGAAAATATGAGCATATGTCAGGCGGAGACAGGATTCTGAGTGAATCAACATCATCTCAAAACAAGCACTCCCGTCCCCTATGTTTCAGGTCCCCCGTATTTTTTAAGCTGGAACGTCTTCCCTGAAAGTTACCTTGGGACGCTCCAGCCCGCCAATCCTGCGCTTTGTTGATTCGCGCGGCACTAAGGCCTGGGTATAATCCCATTAATTATCTTTATGCTGGAATTCCAAGGTGGATGGTCAAAAGGCAAGGAGTACTCATGACAAAACACATGAAAAACGCCCTGATACGGGGCATAATCCCGCTTCTCATCATGTCGGGGATTTCCTTCATCATGAAGAAACAGGGGATGGATGCAGAGCAGGTCAACAGCACTTTTATTGCGGGTTTGATTTTCACCGCCGTAGCAGCCGCCACTGTGGTGTATGAAGTGGACGCCTGGACACTGAAAAAGCAAAGCCTGATTCACTTTGGCATCATGCTTGTAACCGTGTATCCCTGCTTGCTTGTCAGCGGTTGGTTTCCTGTGCATGGCGTGGTGAATGCACTCAAAGTTTTGGGCATTTTCCTGCTTGTTGGTTTTGTACTGTGGACGATTGCCTACTTCATTGCCACCAGGTTACAAAAGAAACAGGGCTGAGCCAAAAATACCCTATGGGTGCAGTTCGATATCAATTCGATGACATCATACAACTGTCATATAATCCGTAACGCATTTGTTAAATTGAAAGATGACGGGAAAACCATTGCATTGCATCACAATATGAATTCATATTAGGATGATCTTACAACCCCGTCTTGATCAGCCATACCAACTTGGGCCCCAGGATGATCAGCCCCACCACAGCGGCGATGAGGGCGGTAATGAGCACCGCCCCGGCCGCGGTGTCCTTGGCCAGCTTGGCCAGTGGATGTTTGTCCTGGGTCACCAGGTCCACCACCGCCTCAATGGCCGTGTTGATCAGCTCTGCTGCCAGCACCATGCCAAACAGGATGATGAGCAGGCACCATTCCATCAGGCTGACCTGAAGCAGGGAGGCCAGCACAATCACCAGGGTCATCATGCCAAAGTGGATCACCATGTTACGCTCCGCCTTCAAGCCACCAATGATGCCGTCCCCAGCATGGGCAAAGCTCATCAGCAGTGTGGGCGCGGAGGCTGCATCCAACTGGGCCTCCAGGCTTTTGTCGCCATCAAAATAAGCAGAGACAAAGCTGGTGAACACCAGCAGGTACAGGCTGGACACCAGAAAGCCTGCCACCACATCGCTTGCATAGTGCACACCCAGGTACACGCGGCTGAAGCCCACCAGGCCGATGATGCCCACACACAAGGCGCTAAAGAGGGCCTTGGCCCTGCGGCTCATCTGTGAGCGCCGGATGAGGTAGATGACAAAGCCATAAAAGGCAGCAGCCGCCATGCTGTGACCGCTGGGAAAGCTAAAGCCGGCCTCGATGACCAGGGGCGGCACTTCCACGGGGCGGGGACGGGTAAACAAGGCCTTTAAGCCCAGGTTCAGGATGACTGAAATGCCCAGGTTGGCAATCAGCGGCACCTTCAGGCGGGTTTTCCTTATGGTGTACACAAGCCCCGCAGACAGCAGGATCAAGACCGGCGCCGATGCCAGCTGGGTGACCCCCTTCATGGCCGTGGTAAAAAAAGGCGTCCGCCTGCCCGCTACGGCCAAGGACAGCTTTGTGTCCAGCACCTGCAACTGCTCAATCAAAAGCGCGATCGCCACAAAGGCCGCCACCAGCCCCAGGCCCAGGGCCCATTTGCCCCACTTGTTCTTGTTCATACTCTCCGTATCTGCCGGTTTCAATGCGAACCTGGCGGTTTATACAGGGTGTTTAGATGCTACTCGGAGGGTTGATTCATGCTAAACCAGGCTTTAATAACTGACAGCAGCTCCTTCCGCTGTTCAACAAGACCCGTCAGTTCCTCCAACCAGTCCTGCGCTTGACTGTGCATATAATCCACGCCGCCACTGTCGTTATTGACAGTGATGCCCGAATGGTCGTGTAACCAGCTAAAGGCAATGGCGCGCACAGCTTGCCCAGCTAAATACTCATTGTAGAAAACCTGATAATCCCCATCTTTTTGATAGGCATCACAGGCTTGAGACTGCGCTTGCAGTGCATTGACATAGCTGCTTGCGTAGTAGTAAAAATCATCGCCGTAATCTGCTTGGGCCGTAAGCGCTGGGATTTTTTCACGCTCCAGGTGAACAAAACCTTGAAAATACGCAACCTTCTCTGCCTCGCTGAGACCCTCATCATCAGATCCTCCGTCAATGTTTGCCCACCTGGCCTCCAGCGCTTCTTTCAAGCCCTGTACAAATGCTTGCTCGCTTTGCGTGAGCTTCTCAAACCTGCTGTTTTGGTATCGCATCTGCGCATCTGTGCTGATCTCGTATCCGTTTTCCAGCAGGAGCGAAAGCACCGAAAAAGGATTGACAGCATGGAATGGGGGGCTGTCGGTGCTGATCCAATCATTGATCTCACCTGTCAAACCGATGCCCATCCCGCATGAGATATTGGAACTTGGCATATCAAAGGGTTTGACATGCCCCATCACGCGGAGCACATTGTTATTTCCGAAAAAGTACATCACAAGCCAGGGCAAGCTCATAAACTCGTTCGCTGTTCTGCCCGCGCCCTCCGTACCTACATAAACATGTCCGTCGCTGAGCGCGCCCTGTATTGTTTTTACAATTGCCTCGGTGCTGCTTGTGTTCAGGATATCCATGATGGCCTTTGCAGCTATGCTCTCGCGCTCGCTGTCACTGGGGTAAATGAACGTGTCTGCGGACAAACCAAGCATCAGTTGGAATGTAACAGGTATCTCGGTCTGGGATTCCACGGCAAGGCCTTGAAGAAAAGGGAGTGCCCAAAAAATGGCAGCGAGCCATAGGGCACATACGCGTCTTTGCAATGTGTTTTTGTGCATTTTTCCACCCCTTAGTTTGAACTTGTATCCTGAAGGCATGCAGCACAGGAAAACGTGCATGCGCATCCAAAAAACAGGACGAAACGATTCCTTCCTGCAGCAAATCATACCAAAGGATGATCCAGCGCGTCAAATCAATATCGATTGCAAAAGACGTCTCATACCGGTATTTGCTGCCTCACTGCATGGGCCTGGCAGAGGACAGGTCAAAGCGCTTTTAGGGAGTAATACTTGACGAAAGCTTTAACGCTTCCATGGGCAGAGCAATTTTTTGTCACCCGCGAAGACGAGTGAAGGAGGCGTAGCCGTAGCCTACGCTGACTGAATGAGGCAATGCGGTGGCGAAAAAGAGCCTGCTCATGGAAGCGTTAAAGATTGAGTCAAGTATAAGCTGGATACAAAAACAGAGGGGCTGCGCGCCGCCTCTGTTTACACGCTGTCAGGTTCAGCAATCAGGCAAGTTTGCCTTTACATGTTAACTTTATCGTGTGAAATGGCCCCGCTGTTTGTTTAACCCAGCATTGCCTCAATGTTCTTCTTGGGTACAGCGCCGATGGTCTTGTTGGCGACCTCCCCATTTTTGAACACGTATAGGGAGGGGATGCTCATGATACGGTATTTGCGAGCCAGGTCCTGCTCCTCATCCACATTGACCTTGCCGACGATGATTTCAGGATGCTCCTTGGCTATTTCCTCCACCACCGGGCTGACCATCCTGCAGGGGCCGCACCAGGGGGCCCAAAAGTCAATCAAAACCGGCTTATCAGCTTTGAGGACTTCTTCTTCGAAATTTGCGCTTGTGATAATCTTAACTGACATACTTGTCTCCACCTTTCAAAATCATGCTCGAAGCAATGGTTTTATACCCGTTGTTGCGCGGGTATAAACAGGGCACCAGTCCCCGCGGCAGGCCTTTGATGCCCCGCTAAAACCGTGCCGTGAAAATAGATCAGGATCCGGTTTTGACCTCCTGGTTCACCTTTAGCCATGTGTCCCTGAAAGGGTCGCTTTCCATCTCATAGTCTGCCTGTTCATATTGGCCGGTATTGGAGTTACACTGCGTGATGCTGATGAATGTGCCGTCTTTTTCATACTCCAGATGAAAGACCAAGGGCTCTGGTTCGTTGCCTTCTAACACATTGATCTGGGTTTTGAAGGATCCGTCATCACGCAAGGTGAAGATACCAGCCAGGATTTTTTCCACCTTACCTTCATTATAGCGGGTAATGGCGCCACGGATCAGCACACCAGCCTGATTAAACTCGTAGTTTTCAATCAACTTGAGATTCCCTGCAGTGTCGTAAACCGTCCGGTTGCTGATCTGCAGCACGCCCTCTTCGTTGTATTCCCTGTTAAAATCCTGGGTGATGATCAGCTCGTCTGCATTTGGCCCCTCCGCCTGCTGCTCCTTTAAGATGACGCCGCCTTCCATCATGCGGGTGCCGCTGCGCTGCCAGATGCCCGTGTCCAGCTGGGTCCATTCCTCCCAGGTGAAGTCTTCAGCAAGCGCAGGCAAACAAAAGAGCAAAATGACCAGAAACCAAGATGCCAAGCGTTTTCTCATGGGATAAACCTCCGTTTTTCCAGGTGATTACCGCACCACCAGATTGAGCAGCCGCCCCGGCACATAGATGCACTTGACGACCTGTTTGCCGCCGGCCAATTGCTCCTGCACCTCAGCGCGTAAGGGGAGCTCCCTCTCCCCCGTCTGCTTATCCATGTTTGACGGCACCATCATGCGCGCACGCACTTTGCCGTTGATCTGCACAGCAATTTCCACCTGGTCATCCACCAGATAGGCCTCATCAAAGGTGGGCCAGGGCTGCTGGTGGATGTAGCCGCCAAATTTCTGCAGCTGCCAAATCTCCTCACACATGTGGGGGGCAACAGGTGACAGCAGCAAAAGCAGGGCTTTGTAGTCATCTGCCGTGATGCTGCCCTTATCGTAAAACTCGTTGACCATGGTCATCATTTGAGCGATGGCGGTGTTGAACTTCATGCGTTCAAAGTCCTCGCCCACCTTCTTGATGCTTTGGTTAATCAGCACGCGCAGGCTGTCACTGTAACCCTGTCCTTCCAGATCCAGCATCTCCTGCAATCGCCACACGCGGTCCAAAAAGCGCTTGGCTCCCCGCGCGCCAGCCATGCTCCAGGGGATGGCCTGGTCAAAAGCGCCCATGAACATCTCATACACCCGGAAGGCATCCGCGCCAATCTCGTCCACCAGCACGTCCGGGTTGATGACATTGCCCCGGGACTTGCTCATCTTCTCGCCGTTTTCGCCTAAAATCATGCCGTGGCTGGTGCGCTTCTTGTAGGGCTCCGGCGCAGAAACCAGCCCCAAATCATGCAGGAAGAGGTGCCAGAAGCGGCTGTACAACAGGTGCAGCGTGGTGTGCTCCATGCCCCCGTTGTACCAGTCCACCGGCATGAAGTAATCCAGCGCTTCCTTTGAGGCGAAGGCCTCCTCATTGTGCGGGTCGCAATAGCGCAGGAAGTACCAGCTGGACCCCGCCCATTGGGGCATGGTGTCCGTCTCCCGCTGCGCGGGTTTGCCGCAGGCGGGGCAGGGCACATTCACCCACTCCGTTATAGCCGCCAGCGGGCTTTCGCCCGAATCCGTCGGCTCATAGCTGTCCACATCCGGCAGAAGGAGGGGCAGGTCATCCTCCTTTAGCGGCACAATGCCGCATTCCGGGCAGTGCACCAGCGGAATGGGCTCGCCCCAGTAGCGCTGACGGCTAAACACCCAATCGCGCAGCTTGAAGTTGACCTTGCGCGATGCGATGCCCCTGCGCTCAAGGGCATCCATCATCGCTTCCTGCGCATCCTTGACCTTCAAGCCATTGAGCATGCCTGAGTTGACCAGGATGCCGTCCTCTATATCGGTAAAGGCTTCTTTTTCGATATCGCCGCCGGCAACCACTTCCACAATGGGCAGGTTGAATGCGCGGGCAAACTCCCAGTCACGCTCATCATGCCCTGGTACAGCCATGACGGCACCGGTGCCGTAGCCCATTAAGATGTAATCGCTGATCCACATGGGAATCTCTTTGTTTGTGGCGGGGTTGATGGCCATGATGCCTTTAATCTCTACACCGGTCTTGTCCTTTTGCATCTCGGCGCGTTCAAAGTCGCTCTTGTTTTGAGCCTGCTCGCGGTAGGCGCGCAGCTCCCCCATGTTGCTGATGCGGTCTGATAATTTTTCAATTAAGGGATGCTCTGGCGAGAGCACCATGTAGGTGGCGCCAAACATGGTGTCCGCACGGGTGGTGAAGATTTTCAGTTTTTCATCAGTGCCCGCGATGGCAAAATCGCACTCACAGCCCTCGGAGCGGCCAATCCAGTTGCGCTGCTGGGCCTTCACCGGCTCAATAAAATCGATGGTGTCCAGGCCATCCAGCAATTTCTGGGCATACTTGGTGATAGCCAGCATCCACTGGTTCTTGACCTTGTGGGTGACCTCGTGCCCGCAGCGCTCGCAGGCGCCGCCTACGACCTCCTCATTGGCCAGGCCAATCTTGCAGCGGGGACACCAGTTGATGGGCATCTCCGCCTTGTAGGCCAGGCCATGCTCATAAAACTTGAGGAAGATCCACTGAGTCCACTTGTAATAGCTGGGATCCGTGGTGTCGACCTCCCGGGAATAATCAAAGGAGAAGCCCAGGCGCTTGAGCTGCGTGCGGAAGTGGTTGACATTCTCGCGCGTCACCTTGGCCGGGTGCACATGGTTGGCGATGGCGAAGTTTTCCGTCGGCAGGCCAAAGGCGTCCCAGCCGATGGGATACAGCACGTTATGCCCCTCCATCCTGCGCTTCCTGGCGATGATGTCCAGCGCCGTGTTGCTGCGCGGGTGACCCACATGCAGCCCCGCGCCGGAGGGATAGGGAAACTCGATCAGACAATAGTACTTGGGCTTGCCCGGTTCCAGCCTGGCGGCAAAAACCTGGTTTTCTTCCCAAAACTGCTGCCAGCTGGCTTCAAAGGTGCATGGATCATACGGCGCGATAGACATAAAGAGCCCTCCTTATAGATACCTAAAAAGTATAGGAGAATATGCCGCTTTTGTAAAGCAGCGCGTCGGTTTCCAGCGGTATGGAACGTGTAGGAGTACCATACATATTGGACAGAGCGTAGCGAAAGGAGGCGTAAAGGAAGAGAAAGGGTTCAAATCGGTTAGAATGTTGTTGCTGGACAACTTCAACGAAAGGAACTCTTTCTCTATGAGCAGTATAACCCAGGACATGAAGTATCGGCAATCTCTGGTCGTTTACGCAATCAGGTATGGCGCAGGCAAGGCATCCAGGAAGTACAATCGGGCACGGTCTTACATCTATTTTTGGCTGAGCCGGTATGACGGCACGCTGGAGTCCCTGGCTTGCAGATCACGCAGGCCCCACAGTCATCCTAACCAGCACACCGAGGAGGAGATTGCGTTGCTGCGGAACATGTGCAGGCGTAATCCCAAGCTGGGCAGGGTGGAGCTGTGGTGCAGGCTAAGGAAACGGGGATATACAAGGTCATTGAGCGGCCTGTACCGCATCCTCCACAAGCTCCATTTGCAACCTAAGGCCAAGAAGAAGGTCTACAAGCCAAAGCCTTACCAGCAGATGACCTATCCGGGTGAGCGTGTACAAATCGACGTCAAAATCGTTCCACGGGCCTGTAAGGTAGGTGAAGCAGCCGGTGAGCGCCTGGTGCAATACACAGCCATTGACGAGTTCACCCGCCTGCGTTACCTAAAGGCCTACAAGGAGCAAAGCACACATTCTTCCAAGGACTTCCTGCTCAACCTGATTCCTTTCTATCTCAAACGAGGAATCGAAATCCAATGCATTCAGACAGACAATGGACTTGAGTTTACCAACCGCTTGGCCGGCAACCAAACCCCTCGCCTGACTGCCTTTGAAGCGACGGCACAGACGCTGGGTATCAAACTAAAGCATATCCGCCCTTATACGCCCAGGCACAACGGCAAGGTGGAACGCAGCCACAGAGAAGATCAAAAGAGATTTTACAGCAACCGAACCTTCTACTCATTCGAAGATTTTGCCAGGCAGCTCGCTGCCTGGCAACCCCGGAGCAACCAGCTCCCGATGAGACCCCTGGGCTTCCTCTCCCCGGTGGAGTTCCTGAAAGCACACACTGTCCAAGATGTTTGACTAACCTACA
>JAAYFC010000021.1 GCA_012728435.1 Clostridiales bacterium
ATAAGGTGGAGAACAACCTGAGCAACATCTCCTTCAGCCTGCAAAAGGGGCAGACCCTGGGGGTGCTGGGGGCGACGGGCTCGGGCAAGACCACCCTGGTCAACCTGCTTTTGCGCTTTTATGATGCTGATTCAGGCCGTGTATTGATTGGCGGACGGGATATCCGCACCCTTTCCCGGGAGGAACTGCGCAGCCGGGTGGGGGTGGTGTTCCAGCAGGATTTTCTGATGGCGGACACCATTGGCGATAACATCCGCTACTTCCGGGATATTCCCCAAAATGACATGGAGCAGGCCGCCCGGAATGCCCAGGCGGAGTGCTTCATCCTGGATACCAAAGATGGCTACGACCACCAGGTGGCACAAAAGGGCAACAACCTCTCCGGCGGCCAGCGGCAACGGCTGATGATTGCCAGGGCCCTGGCGGGGCACCCCGATTTATTGATCCTGGACGATGCCTCCTCTGCCCTTGACTACCGCACCGATGCCGCCCTGCGCAAAGCGCTGGGCACAGACTACAAGGATGTCACCAAGGTGATTATCGCCCAGCGCATTTCCTCCCTGCGCCATGCTGACCATATCCTCATGCTGGAGGATGGCCACGCTGCCGCCTACGGCACCCATGGGGAGCTGATGGCCCAAAGCCCCCACTACCGGGAGATTGCTGAAACCCAGATGGGTGCGGAAGGAGGCGGCCATGTCTAATATGCGCGGCGGCGCCCGCCTTACCAAGGGAGACTTGAACGCCAACGCCCGGCGGGACAATAAAACCAGCATGCCCAGGTCGCAGATATTAAAGCGCCTGTGGCAATACCTGGGGCGCTACCGGCTGCACCTGGTGCTGGCCATGGTCCTGGCGGCGGCAGCCAACCTGTTAAACCTGGCAGGGCCCCGGCTGTCTGGCTTAGCCATTGACGCCCTGGCCAAGGGCAAAGGCCAGGCAGACTTTGACAGGCTTTTTCTGTACTGCGCCCTGATGGCGCTGTGCTATGCCCTGTCGGCACTGCTGCTGTATCTGTTAAACCGCATCACCTTAAACCTGACCAGGCAAGTAACCTACCGCATGCGCAAGGATGTGTTTGATCAACTGGTTACCCTGCCCGTGGGCTACTTTGATGGCCGCCAGGCGGGGGACATCATCAGCGTGTTAAGCTACGACATCGATACGGTGAACGAAAGCCTGTCCACCGACTTTTTGCAGGTGCTGCAAAGCGTCATCACGGTGACGGTATCCCTTGCCATGATGCTGATGATACAGCCCGCCCTGGTGAGCATCTTCGCCGTAACGGTGCCGCTGACGGTGCTCTACACCCGGTGGATTACCAAGCGCACCCGCCCCATGTTCCGCATGCGCTCCAACAAGCTGGGGGAGCTTAACGGCTACATGGAGGAAATGATGGCGGGGCACCGTTTCACCAAGGCCTACGGACGGGAGGAGGAGGTGCTGCGCCGCTTGGATACCATCAATGAGGAGGCCGTCAAGGCATACACCACCTCAGAATATTACGGCACCATGATTGGCCCCTCCGTCAACTTCATCAATAACCTGTCCCTGGCATTGGTCAGCGTCTTTGGTTCCATCCTGTACTTAAAGGGAGGGATGGGGCTGGGGGATATCTCTTCCTTCATCCAGTATTCCCGCAAGTTTTCCGGCCCCATCAATGAAACTGCCAACATCATCGGCGATATGCAAAGTGCCTTTGCTGCCGCCGAAAGGCTGTTCCGCCTGATGGACGAAGCCCCGGAAAAGCCAGATGCCCCCAGCGCTTTCGCGCTGAAAGATGTCAAGGGCGATGTGCGCATGGACAACATCGACTTTCGCTATGTGCAGGATGTACCCGTTATCCAAGG
>JAAYFC010000022.1 GCA_012728435.1 Clostridiales bacterium
AGCTGGATGATGAAGGCGAACCTCAGTTTTGGAATGAGGACCAGGCAGCCCTTACAAACCGATACAGCCGCGGCTTGAGTTGACCAAACTGCTGGAAGGACAAGCGCTCAGCGCGGGACAGTTCCAGTTTGAGTTGTGGCAAAACGGGGCGCTGATTGAGGAGGGCATCACCCATGACGCGGAGGGCAAGATCAGCATTTTGCCGCCGCAGATTACAGCGCCCGGTGCATACAACTACCAGGTGAAGGAAACTGCGGGCAGCGAGGATGGTTATACCTATGACACCGGCAAGCTGTTTACCATCAAGGTGACGGTTGGAGAGGACGAACATGGCGCGCTTGCGTTTGTCAACCAATACACATCACCTACTCCGGAGCCGTCTGAGGAACCAACAAGTGCGCCTTCCGCGGAGCCATCGGGCGAACCTTCTGCTGAGCCATCTACAGCACCTTCACCGGAGCCCTCGGTTGCGCCGTCTGTTGAACCGTCGACAGATCCGGCCACTGAGCCACCTGTCACCGATCCGCCTGTCACTGACCCGCCGGTCATTGACCCGCCCACCGGTGACCACAGCTTATGGCTGTTGATGATGCTGGCTGTCATTGTGCCCCTTCTGTTGATGGGCGCGTACATCCTGCGGCGCAAGCGCGGTAACTAACACTCATTTCATAAACCAAACAGAAGAAACCCGCCCAGGCATGCTCGAAACCTGGGCGGGTTTTTACGCATTGGTCATGCGCGATTGTCTGCTTAGTTTTTATCCTTCTTAAAGCACAGGAACCAGTCCAGGCAGGTCATGTCCTCGTCCTTGCTTTCCATGCGCTCCTTGGCCACGCCGCAGGAACCCGCGGTAGGCACGATGACGTCCTCGCCCGGGCGCCAGTCGGCCGGGGTCGCGACCTTGTCCTTGTCCGCCTTTTGCAGGGCCAGCACGATGCGCTTGATCTCATCAAAATTGCGGCCGGTGGTGAGCGGATAGTACAGGATTGTGCGGATGACGCCTTCCGGGTCAATCACAAAGACGGCGCGCACGGCCTGGGTGTTGCTTTGGCCGGGCTGGATCATACCGTACTTGTTGGAGACCTCCATGCGGATGTCTTCAATCAGCGGGAACATCACTTCCACGTTTTTCATGCCCTTCCACTCGATCTCCTGGATGCGGCGCAGCCAGGCGATGTGGGCGTACAGGGAGTCCACCGACAGGCCGACCAGTTCGGTGTTGATGGCTTTGAACTCATCCGCCATGGTGGCAAAGGTCATAAACTCGGTGGTGCACACTGGGGTAAAATCTGCCGGATGGGAGAAGAGGATGACCCACTTGCCCTTATAATCCGCGGGGAAGTTGATGGGCCCCTGGGTGGTGACGGCCTCAAACTCCGGCGCCTTGTCGCCAATGAGCGGCATACGGTGATAGGTGGTGTTCTGAATGTTGTCCATAAATACATCCCTTTCTGTTGTTTTTTTGTTCAGGGCGCGCGCAACGCCCTTAATAAGAAGAATTCTTATATAGTTATTATAACCACAAAATTCGATTTGTAAACCTTTTTCGCTAACAGAGGCCACTTGTAATAGGAATGGGGGGATTTGGGTATTATTCCTGTGTAGCGTTTTATTTGGTACGCGCGAAAGGAGAGCAACATGAG
>JAAYFC010000001.1 GCA_012728435.1 Clostridiales bacterium
GGGGGTCAAACATACGCATTTAGGGCAGGAAAAAGTCAATGATATCAACGCCTTCCAGTCGTCATTTTTTAACACCAAGGTGTTTGGCCTACTGTTCAAAAACAGCCCCTCAAAATGCGTACAAAAACAAAAAATGCCCCGGTAGCAAGAACACAATCTGCAAGACCACATTCTTCCTGCCGGGGCTTCTCTTTAGGGTATAATAGAAAGGAGTTGGGTAAGTGACTCAATACAAAAACGGAACCGGCCTGTAGGGTTCTGAAACCCAGCAGGCTGGTGCGTACCTTGACAACGAAACAAAGAACGGAGACCACAATCAAAATGTAAGCGCTGATGGTTTTGACATGGCAAAATTACGAAGGCCGTACATTGTCAACGGCATACAGATATGGCTTACAGGAGAGTCGGAGCAGGAGATAGCAGACAAGTACGCCGACCTCAAGTACCACATGGTAAGCGGTGTTTCGCCGCCTAAACAAAAGCACAACTTTGCGAAGTTTGCAAACAATAACTGGAAGTACATCATTCAGACTGTGAGTGCATCAACCGCAAACGGGTACAGAGAGTACCTTGATAGAAAGTTGATTCCATTCTTCGGTAAGATGGACATAGAGGATATCACGTGGAGAGACGTGCAAACCTTCTATGACGAGAACCGTGACAAGGCACACTCTACAGTACACAAATGGAAGGTCGTTCTGTCCCGTATCTTGCAGATAGCGGTGGGGGACGGACACATTGCATCAGACCCCACAAAGGACAAGAGACTGACCCACAGCAAAAAGAAAAGCGTCAGACCTGTGCCGCCTCACGAAGACTATCTAAGGTTACTCAGGGACATCACCACATTAAGGGAGCCGCATGAACGCCTGTACATGGCAATCATCGGCTACACGGGTCTCAGGAAGGGTGAAGCACTGGCACTGCGGTGGACCGACATTGACTTCGATAACAAGGAGATTAATGTCAGGAAGTCAATAGACGTGAATAGCAGTAACAAGAAAAGACCGGCTACTATCAAGGCACCGAAAACAAAGTCTGGTGTCCGCACAGTCCCATTGGTTGATGCTCTGCGGGACATCCTGATCAAGGAACAGCACCCCTATGAGTTTGTCGTCACAGACTTGGACAGAAAAGAGCCCATCCACATAGAGGCACGATTCAACACGATGTGGAAGAGGATTAAGGGACAGATTAACCTTGGCCCTTATACCTCTCACTCTTACCGTCATGCAATGTGTACGACCCTGTTATCCAACGGTGTGGATATCAAAACCACACAAATGATAATCGGACACTCGCAGCCCAGCACGACCCTCAACATCTACGCACATTCTGTACCCAACAATATCAAGGAAGCCGGATATTTATTCAATGAAAAAATGTCCAATTGTAAGGTTCCTTGTAAGACCAAAAGACCTGCAACCGCTTAGGACACAACGATAAACTGATTGATTATCTGGTTACCACTTGACGAGTTATTTGTAGGATACTCGTATACATTGAAGACCTATTGACAACAAGCGTTGGAAATGCTAATGTTTTCAACGCCTTGCCGGAGTGATGGAATGGCAGACATAGGGGACTTAAAATCCCCTGGCCGTAATGGCCGTGCTGGTTCGAGTCCAGTTTCCGGCACCACGTCGCCGCGGACTATGCTTAGTTCGCGGCGATTTCCTTTGGAAATCCCCTCTCACACGCGCCGTCGCGGCTCCTTTCCTCCAAAATCTGCGATTTTGTCGGGCAGAGGACGGTTGAATCAAGCACAGATTTTTTTCAAACTTCCTCAGTTACATACACCAGGCTGCACTTAACTCACGGCGATTTCTTCAATTTCATTCCTTCAATTCTACAAGGTCGCAATCCCTTCATCCGCCACTGGCGGCTACATATTCTGCCTTCATCGTATCAGATTGATTTTACAGCTGCCCCTTGTAATCAAGGCCTGTTTTGGGTACCCTGTAGGTATCAAAAATGAAAACAAGACGCGCAAGAAAGGAATGACCCCATGAACAAATAATTGGCTTTTCTGCTTTCCCTGATACTCTTGGTTTCCTGTGTCACCACCGGGCTGGCCGCACCGGAGAGCATCTTCGTCAACCCTGAATTTGATGAGAAGGAAATGAAGAACATCCACGGCGAAAACGTGATTTTTGAAGAGCATGCCGAGAACCTCGTAGGCTATGTGGACCTGGGCTTTGCCTTCATCGTGCCCACGTTTATGAACGGTTGGGACGAGACCAGCCCCTGGCAAATTGATGATGGCATGCACCACATCAGCTACGTCTACTTCCCCAAGGCGCTCATGCCCGTCTTTCTGGGCCTGCGCGACATCCAGGACCAAAGCGCCATAGAAGAAGCGTCCAGGCAGATTGAAGAGGGCCTTGTGCACACCTTCAGCGTGCTGCGCGTCAACCCGGCATTGACCAACAACGACGTGGCGCTGGAGGATCACAAGGACACCTACGAGCATGTTGAGGAATTTGCCAAGAACGGTGATGAGACCATCTACCTGTGCTACAACACCACCTTTGAAAACGAGATGCTGACACAGGACGAGAAGACAGAGCTTGCGAAATTCGTCGAGGAAGGCTTGCAGATTGTCAAGTCCACGCTGATCCTCTTCCCGCCTATTTTCCAGGATGGCGGCGACCCCGGTGATATTACACTGGAAGGCGGCGCTGAAGCCTTTGCCGCCAACGACCTGGACGGCAAGCCCTTTGACACCAGCCTGTTCTCCCAGTACGACCTGACGGTGGTCAACGTCTGGTACACCTGGTGCGGCTATTGTGTTGAGGAAATGCCCGATTTGCAAAAGCTCTATGAAAGCCTGCCTGAAAACGTCAACCTGATCACCGTGTGCTTAGACGGCACAAGCGAAAACGACCTGGCCAAGGAAATCGTGAGTGTAAGCGGCGCCACCTTCCAAACCTTGCAGGGCGATGAACTGGCCAAAACCGTGCTGTCCAGCCTCTATGCCTTCCCCACCAACATCTTCCTGGACAAGGACGGCAAGCTGGCGGGCGATCCCATAGTCGGCCAGATGGGCGCAAGCGGGACCTTTGTGCAAGATGCCCTCAAAATCATTGAGGAACGGCTTCAACTGCTCGGGAAATAAGCCCGTGGGTATTAACAAACAGGAGCATGGTGAACGCGCCATGCTCCTGTTTTCCCTGATGCGGCGTTTCTACATGTCTTTTGCCGTGACGGTATAGACGGTCCGGCCGTCCATCGTTTCAGTGCCAACCCTGACGTTCTTAATCTGGACGTTTTCTGAATCAATCATCATTACGCTGTCCTTCACCTCATGCGCCATGGTGAGGGGCAGGTACAAGAAGGCATCGCCCGCCTCTGTGAAGTTCAGGATCACGCTGGATTTGCGGATGGTGATGCTGCCCTCCCCCGCGCGGTACTGGCTGCCATAGCCCGTGGTGATGTCGTCCTCCCCCACCAGGTAGTTGCCGTTCGCCTCATAGCTGCTTGCGACCGTGCCAATGTCAACACGCAGGTAGGGAACGCGCTTGTCCTCCCGCGCGCGCAGTATGTCCGACAGCTGTTCGCCCGCTTCGCGGTTGACCTGCTCCACCTCTTCCCGCACCAGGCGCTCGGTATCCGGATTCATTTGATCATCTTTAGGCTGCACATCCATTAACAGAAGGTCAACCAGCGTCAGGCGCGTTTCATAAAAACCCTGCTTCCATCCAGGCTTGACCTCATCCAGCAGCAGCCCCGCGACATAGCCCAGCTCGTAGCTTTCCATATCGGCGGAGGTAAACAGCTCCTCCCGCATGATGCTCTGGCTGGCGCGCGCTTTTTTTGCCTCTTCTGTGAGGTTCTCGCCCAAAAGCGTGCTCAGGTTCTCGATATATTTGGCGGTG
The DNA here is from genome assembly GCA_012728435.1 of Clostridiales bacterium. GTDB lineage: Bacteria > Bacillota > Clostridia > Christensenellales > Aristaeellaceae > UBA6115. The sequence continues at coordinate 3,879 of JAAYFC010000001.1, forward strand.
CCCTCAGCGATGTCCGTGCTTGTAATCTGCGCGCGCTCCTTTTTGTCCCCTTGCCCCACAGGTTAAGCCAATAGCGGGCCTTGCCAAGGTGCTCATCCCGCTGCGCGGGGTTCTCAAAGGCGGCGATGAGATGCTGGTAGATCATCGCCCGGTACAGCCTGGGCTGCGCGTCCAAAGGATAGACCTGCGCCCGGCTGCCCGCCATCTCCCCCTGCGGGGGCTGGTAGTAGAAATGCACCATCTCATGTGTGGCGGTGCGGTAGGTTTCCTCCTGTGCGCGCGGCTGGCTTAGGCTGTAGTCGTCCACGCTCATGGCAAGCCCGGGCTTGCCGTCAAAACGCAGCTCGCTGTAGCCATCCGGCTGGGGCACTGCAATCCCTTGGTATTCTTTTTCATCCAGTTTCCGGACGCCCTGCGTGTTCAGCAGCCAGGCCTCGTTGACTAAAAGCTCATCATCCACGTAAAAAAGGATAAAGGGGTGCTGGTTGTAGTTAAGGCCGGGCCAGGCCTTGTCCATATGCGGCCAGTTCCTGAGCATCTGCTCATGCACAGCGCGCACGAAGGCCTCCATGCCAGCGCCCTGCGCGGCATAGGCCGGTAAGGCGCTGATTAAAAGCGAAAGGGCGCAAAAAAGCGCCAGGGACTTCATCATCACGTTGTTGTTCACTGTTTCTGTTTCCTTTGCGTGTAGTAGGTGCCATTGGCAGACTAAGCCCAAAAGATGAGCTATGCGTGAACAGGGTTTGAAAAATCTGGAAAACCCCAAATTTGTTGGTAGACATGCACCCCTTCCCCGCCCCTTGTGGTAGGATAAGGACAGCATATGCAAAAGCGGCCACGAAAGGATAGAAGAATGGATCAGTTTTATACGCCAGGCAGGCTGATTCGCCTGGGCATCATCGGCCTGGGCGACCGGGGCTTCGCCCAGTTGAAGGTTCTTTTGCCCATGGAGGATGTGCGCATCATCGCCCTGTGCGATTTGTATGAGGACCGGCTGCTGCGCGCGAGCGACCTGCTCAAGGGCAGCCCGCATGCGGAGGCGGACAGCTACACGGACGCTATGGACCTGCTGCTGATGGAGGAGCTGGACGCCGTTCTCATCATGACCAGCTGGGAGACACACATCCCGCTGGCCATCCTGGCCATGCAAAACGGCATCGTGCCGGGGCTGGAGGTGGGCGGCGCCACCGCCATCCGGGAGTGCTGGCAGCTGGTGGAGGCCAGCGAAGAGACCGGCATCCCCGTGATGATGCTGGAGAACTGCTGCTACGGCGAGGAAGAGATGGCGCTGCTGATGATGAATAAGGCCGGCCTCTTTGGCGAATTGGTGCACCTGCGCGGCGCCTATGAGCATGACCTGCGCGAGGAGATTGGCCGCGGGGACATCAACCGCCACTACCGCCAGCGGCACTTCCTGCGCCGCAACGGGGATCTCTACCCCACCCACGCGCTGGGGCCCATTGCCAAGCTGCTGAACATCAACCGCGGCAACCGCTTCGTATCCCTGGTGTCCGTCGCCTCAAAAGCCGCGGGGCTTTCCGCCTGGATGAAAGACCACCGGGGGGATCTGCCGGCGCTTAAAAACCATCCCGTCGCCTGCGGGGACGTGGTCAACACCATCATCACCACCTCACAGGGACAGACCATTTTGCTCACGCATGACTGTACCCTTCCCCGCCCCTACTCCCGCGGGCTGCGTGTGCAGGGCACCCGCGGCATCTGGATGGAGGACAACCGCTCCATCTACGTGGAGGGCAGGACGCCGCACGTGCCCGGCCACTGGACGCACAGCTGGGAGAGCGACGCGCCCTATATGAAGGAGTTTGCCCACCCGCTGTGGACAGCCTACCACGCCTTTGGCAAGCGCGGCGGGCACGGCGGCATGGATTTTTTGGTGCTGCGCGCCTTTATCGAAGCCCTGCAGGAGGGCAGCCCCATGCCCATTGATGTGTATGACACCGCGACATGGATGGCCATTACCGCGCTGTCGGAGGAATCCATCGCAAAAGGCAGCGCGCCCGTCGCCATCCCGGACTTCACCCTGGGCCGCTGGCTGCAACCCCGGGAGAAGGCGGAAGGAAAATACGCGCTGGACGAATAACCAGCGCGCGTCATCAACAGTTATCCAACTTATGCCATGCCGTCACGGCATGGTTTTTAA
>JAAYFC010000023.1 GCA_012728435.1 Clostridiales bacterium
ATGCCCATGCGGATGACGCGTGTTTCCGGCTGATTGGCCTCATACTCCTTCACGCGCCGCGCGATCTCAGCAAACAGGTAGCCGGCCGGCATCCCCGCGATATGATGGTTAAGATTCATGAACCCTCCTGGTTATGTATGCCATAGTTTTGCTCGAAAAGAAAGCCAGATCCCTGGCTGAAACGAAAACTTACAGCAGCCACTCCCCGTCAAACACATACTCGGCGGGGCCGGACTGGTACACGTGGTTGTCCTCGGCGTTCCAGGACAACTCCAGGTTGCCGCCGGTCAGCTTCATTTGCACCGTGCGGTCACTCAAGCCGCCCAAAACAGCCGCGACCAGGGCGGCAGCGGCGCCGGTGCCGCAGGCCAGGGTCTCCCCCGCGCCGCGCTCCCACACGCGCATCTGCAGCGCGTCGCGCCTGATCACCCGGACAAACTCCACATTGGTGCGCCGGGGGAAGAGCGGGTGGTTCTCAAACATGGGGCCCAGGGTGTGAACGTCGATGGCCTCCGGATCCTTCACAAAGATGACGCAGTGGGGGTTGCCCATGTTGACGCAGGTGATGTACCAGTTTTGCCCCATAATCTGCAGCCGGTGACGCAGCACAATCTCCCCGGGCAGCTCCACCTCGATGTTGCGGGGGTTGAGCTCGGGCGAGCCCATGTCCACCTTCACGCGGGTGACCTTGCCCTTTTGGGTTGTGAGCTCCAGCTGCCGGATGCCCGCCTTGGTGGCCAGGGTCAACTCCGTCTTTTGGGTCATGCCGCGCTCAAACACATACCTGCCGATGCAGCGCGCGGCGTTGCCGCACATCTCAGCCTCGGTGCCGTCGGCGTTAAAGATGCGCATGCCAAAGTCGGCGGTCTCCGAGCTCTCAATCAGCACCAGGCCGTCCGCGCCCACGCCGAAGTGCGGCTGGCTCATCACCAGCGCCATGCGTTCCGGGTCCTGCACAATTTCCTCAAAGCAGTTGACAAAGATGTAGTCATTGCCGATGCCGTGCATTTTGGTAAAGCGCATATTAACTCCTTTTTTACATCCGCTCAGGCGCTGTGACCCCAATGAGGGACAGCCCCAGGCGGATGATTTCCTTCACGGCGCGGGTGAGCAGCACGCGGGCAGCCACATGGCGCCCTTCACCGTCCAGTATCCTGTGCTCATAATAGTATTTATTGAAGGCCTTGGCTACTTCCAGGGTGGCGCGGGTGACAATGGATGGCTCATTATCCTTTTGCGCGGCGCGGATGGCCTCCGGGAAGCGGGACAGCAGCCTCAGCACAGCCTGCGCCTCATCATTGGCCAGCGCCTCATAATCAGGTGAGGCCGTCAGCTCCTTCTCCTCCGCGCGCCTAAGCAGCGAGCAGCAGCGCGTGTGCGTGTACTGCACATAAGGGCCGGTATCGCCGTCAAAATTAAGCGCGCGATCCCACCAGAAGTCGATGTCCTTGATGCGGTTGTTCAGCAGCGTGGTAAAGACCACCGCGCCCACGCCGACTTCGCGGGCGGCCTGCTCCATGTTTAAAAGCCCCGGGCTCTTCTCCTGCATGATGGAGAGGGCCTTTTCCTGCGCGCGCAACAGCAGCTCATCCAGGTGCACCACCCGGCC
>JAAYFC010000024.1 GCA_012728435.1 Clostridiales bacterium
ATCACCCCGCTTTCAGGCGCCCTGACAGACATCTGGGTGGAGGAGGCTACAGAGACCGCCTACCACGACATCAAGCAGCTGGAAAAGCGCCTGCGCGGCGCAAGCGCGCACACCAAGCGGCTCACCCTGTCCTTTAACCCGGTCTCCCGCGCGCACTGGATCTACCGCCAGTATTTTTCCGATTTCCCGGAGGATAAAGGTCTCCTCAAAACAGACAGCCTGCTCATTTTGCGCACCACCTACCGCGACAACCGCTTTTTGACAGCGGATGACCGGGCTGGCATGGAGAACGAGCACGACCCCTACTTCCGCCAGGTCTACACGCTGGGTGAGTGGGGCGTGGTGGGCGGCGCGGTGTTTACCAACTGGCGCGTGGGCGAGGTGCCAACCGATCTTCCTATGACCAGCCTGCGCTGCGGGCTGGACTTTGGCTACGCGCAGGACCCAGCCGCCGCGGTGCTGGCCAGCTTCGCCCCCAAATACAAGCGCCTGTACATCCTGCGGGAGTTTCGCCAGACCGGCCTGACCAACGATCTGCTGGCGCAAAAGCTGCTTACCCTTGCCGGCAAACTGCCCATCACCTGTGACTCGGCGGAGCCCAAGTCCATCGCGGAGCTGCGCCGCCTGGGCGTGTACGCCCTGGCGGCCAAAAAAGGGCCGGACAGCGTGCTGCACGGCCTGCAATGGCTCAACCAACAGGAGATCATCCTCTCCCCCGCCTGCACCCACCTGCGGGAGGAGCTGCTCAACTACCGCTATTTGCCCGATCACGAGGGCGGCTATCTGCCCCGCCCCACAGGGCCGGATCACTTAATCGACGCCCTGCGCTATGCCATGGAGGGCGACAGCACCGCCCGCGCGGCGCAGGCGGTGAAGCGGTAAGGGACTGGCTATTTTGCTTTGGCGGCTGTAAATCAGTTCACCAGCGGGAAGTGGCAGGCGGCAAAATGACCGGGCTGCCATTCCAGCAGCTGGGGCTGTTCCTGAAGGCAGCGGGGCTTTGTTTGGGGGCAGCGGGAGGCAAAGGGGCAGCCCAAAGGCACCTCAATGGGGCTTGGGATGTCCCCCTTGGTGATGACAGGCGGCCTTTGGTCGTCCAAACTGAGCACCGCAGCCAACAGCGAGCGGGTGTAGGGATGCAGGGGCTGTTCAAACACGCTGGCCGTCTGGCCGCGCTCCATCAAGCTGCCCAGGTACATAACCCCCACCTGGTGGCTGATGTCCTTGACATCGGCCAGGTTGTGGGAAATGAACAGGTAGGTAAGCCCCAGCTCCTCGTGCAAATCCATCAGCAGGTTCATAATCTGTGCGTGGACCGAGACATCCAGGGCGGACACCGGCTCATCCAGCACCAGCAGCTGGGGGTTGAGGGCAATGGCCCTTGCAATGCCGATTCGCTGGCGTTGGCCGCCAGAAAAATCAGAGGGGTGCCGGTTTTTATCGCTCTCGTTTAAGCCCACCTTCAAGAGCAGCTCAACGGCCCGCTCCTCCATTTCCGTTTTTGAATAGCCGCCGCGGATTTGCATCGGTTCGGCAATGGTGCGCCCCACCTCAAAACGGGGGTTCAGGGCAGAAAAGGGATCCTGAAACACCATCTGCATGCCTTGCCGGGCAGTTTTGAACTGGGCGGGCGGCAGGGCGTACAGGTCCTCACCCTCAAAGAGCACCTGGCCTGAGGTGGGCTTTTGCATGCCAATCACCGCCCGGGCCAGGGTGCTTTTGCCGCAGCCCGACTCCCCCACCAGCCCCACAATCTGCCCCCTGGGAATGGACAGGGAAACTTGGCGCACCGCACGGATGCAGCGCCTTTTGCTAAACAGGCCTGCTCGGACCGGGAAGGACACCTCAAGGTCTTGTAGCTTAAGCATGATGGGCAGTCCCTTCGTCTTTGTTCATCAAGGGATGGTGGCAGCGCACCATCCGCCCGGGCATAAGCTCACGCAAAGGGGGCATGTGCTGGGCGCAAAGGCTGTCACGGTAGCTGCAGCGCGGATGGAAATGGCAGCCGGATGGTTTGTTCATGGGGTTGGGCACCTGGTCCGGTATCTGATAGTAGCGGGCTGTACAGGTGTCCAGCCTGGGCACTGACGCCAGCAGGCCTTCGGTGTAGGGATGAAAGGGTCTGCCCAGCAATTGCTTGACTGGCCCGGATTCCACGATTTTGCCGCTGTACATCACATAGATCTTGTCCGCCAGGAAATTAACGACGCTTAAATCATGCGTAATCAGCAGCAGGGCGGTGTGGCGCTCCTGCTGCAGGGTTTTGAGCTCCTCAAGCACCTGCATCTGGATGGTGACATCCAGCGCCGTGGTGGGCTCATCGGCGATGATGAGTTTGGGATCTGCCGCAAAGGCCATGGCTATCAGCACCCGCTGGCGCATGCCGCCGGAGAGCTGATGGGGAAACTGCCGGTAGCGCTGATCCGGGGAGGAAACGCCCACCGTAGCCAGCGCCTTGATGGAAGTCTCCTTCGCCTGGCTTTTGTTCATGCCGCAGTGCTTGATGAACACCTCATCCAATTGCCGGCCAACGCTCATGACCGGGTTGAGGGCGGTTAAGGCATCCTGGAAGACCATGCCCACCTTCCTGCCCCGGATCTGGGCCATCTGCTGCTCCGTCAAGGTTTGCAGGTCCTGCCCGTCAAACTGCAGGCGACGCGCGGACATAAGGGCGGGCGGGGAGCTCAGCAGGCGCAAAATGGCCTGGCTGGACACGCTCTTGCCGCAGCCCGATTCCCCCACCAGGGCAGCGCATTCCCCCGGGGTGATGGCCAGGTCGATTCCCTCCACCGCCCGGACCATGCCCATGGCTGTCGGAAAGATGACCTTCAGCCCCTGAACATCCAACAAAGGAGCCTGGCTCATACTGTCCCCCTTTCCATGGCGTCTTCAATCTGGGGAATCCCCCGCTCTTCCATGTCGTCAAAAATCTGCTGGATATAGCTGCTGTTCATGGACTTAAACAGCCGGATAAGGGCGCCAGAACGCTTCATCCGGGGGTTGAACACCTCCTCCAAGGCCAGACCAACCCGCATAAAGGCAAACACGCTGATAAAAATGCCGATGCCAGGCGCCATAATCCACCACCAGTGCCCAAAGAGCAGCGCGCCGCCGGATTGGGCCTCGGCCAGCATCTTGCCCCAGCTGATGGCGGTCGGGTCGCCAAGCCCCAGAAAGGACAGCCCGGCCTCTGCCACCATGATGCCCGCGCTGGTAAGCGCGGTGCTCATAATCAGCAGGTGAGAAACCCCTGGTAAAATATGTTGAAACATCACATACAGTTTGGAGGCGCCGGCCAGCTGCGCGGCCTTGATATAGTTGCTGTTTTTCAGCACCAGCACCTGGGAACGGATGACCCGCGCCAGCCCCACCCATCCAAAGATGGTGAAGATGAAGATAATCATCCCATAGCTTTTGCCAAACAGGTTGGTCAATACAATGGTGAGGGGCAGGGTGGGAATCACCAGCATCACGTCCACCACCCGCATAATCAGGGTGTCCCAGAGCCTGCCGCCATAGCCCGCCAGGATGCCCATGAAGGCCCCCAGGAACATGGTGGACAGGCCGGTCACCACCCCCACCAGCAGGGAGACCCGGGTGCCGTACACCAGCATGGAAAAAATGTCCTGCCCGGTGGAGATGCTGGTGCCCAGCAGGTGGGTGAGGCTGGGCGACAGGCCTTTTTCGGCGCGCTGGGTGACATCATAGGGGTCAAAAGGCGCGATCAGCGGCGCCGCCAGCGCGGTGATGACCAGCAGGCAGACCAGTACAAGCCCCAGCTTGCCCTGGGGGTGCTGCCAGACCTTTTGCAGCAAATTGGGGGAACGATGTACGCGCTTCATGACCTGCTCCCCCCCACGGTCACCCTGGGGTCAATCAGGGAGTAGATTAAATCGGTGATCAGGTTGGCCACCAGGGCAAAAGCGGACAGGAACAACATGATGCCCATCATCAGGGGATAGTCGTTGGTATTGTTGGCCGTTAAAAAGAGGGTGCCCATGCCGTTCCAGTTGAAGATCTGCTCAATCACCACCGAGCCGCCAATCAGCCCGGACACGCTCATGCCCAGGGAGGTGACAATCGGCAACAGGGCATTGCGCAGCACATGGCGGTACTTGACTGTCCGGGTGGACATGCCCTTCGCCCGGGCTGTGGTGATAAAGTCCTCCTGGGAGACAGCGATGACGCTGTTGCGGGTGCCCTGGCCGTAGGAAATTATCCCCCCTATGGACATGGCGATGACAGGAAGCGCCGCATTGCGGGCAACCTGGACAATGGCGCGCCAGCTAAAATCAAAGGAGGCCACCATATCCGGCTCGGTATAGGCCGGGAACCATCCCCACTCAAACCCCATATACAGGGAAAACACCAGGGCCAGGAAGAAGGAAGGCAGGGCAGTCATCACCGTGGAGGCGTTCATCAGAGCCCTGTCCACCACGCTGCCCCGTCGCCAGGCGGCTGAGGTGCCTAAAATCAGCCCAAGGGTGACGCAGATGACCATGTTGGACACGGACAGCACCAGCGTCCAGGGCAGGCGCTGGGCGATGAGGGTGGCCACCTTGGGGGAGCCGGGTTGCAGGCTGGTGCCCAGGTCACCCCTGGTTAAGCCGGACAAATAGCGCAGGTATTGCTCCCAGGGCGAGACATCAAAGCCATACTGCTTTTTGGTGAGCTGTTTGATGATGTTGTATTCCGTGTCGCTCATGTTTCCCTGAGGGGGATAATAGCGCTGGGCCGGATCCTCCACCCCGATGCGCGGGATGAAAAAATTGAGTGTCACCACGACCATGAAAATGAGCAGCGTATACAGCACCCGTTCCAACAGGTAGCCTTTTCTCATGCCGTCATCACTCCTTTCCCACCTGGCGCAGGCTCATAAGCGAATCAGAGTTAAACGCAGTGGTGCCTTCTGCCTTGACCCAGCCCGTATAGCGGTCTGTTCGGGCGGCAGACAGCACGTCCTGGCAATACAATGGCAACTTGTAATACTGCTGGGCAACCTGCTCCTGAATCTGCCGGACCAGGTCAAACTTCAAGTCCCGGTTCAATGTCGCGCGCATTAAGCCGATGGTTCGGGTCAGCTCCTCATCGCTGAGCCTGCCATAATTGGATGAGCGGTTGAGGTTGCAAAAATGCGCGTTCATCATGATGTCAACATTGGCTGGTGTGAAGCTGACCGATTGCAGGGTCATGTCAAAATTCCCGTTGTATAAATAGGTGTTCTCAGGGGAGCTGCCCTTGGCGGCATAGCGCACCTCCACACCGATTTTCTGGAAGAGCACCTGCAGGTAGTTGATCAAATCCTGCTCGCCGGGGGAGCCCAAAATCTGATAGCTGAGCCTGTGCCCCTCATCCAAACGGTAGCCCATCTCATCCTTTTGTGGGTACAGCCCATCCAGGATGCGGTTGGATTCCTGCAGCCTTAACGCGATGGGTTCACTGAGCAGGTTCGCATCAGGGTTGTACAGTTCCCCTTCCAGGACAAGGCCCATGGGCGCTTTGCGCCCCCTGCCTGAGAGCACAAAGGATATCAGGGCGTCCTGATCCAGCGCCAGGGCCAGCGCCCGCCTCAGCTGTGGGTTGACCAGCTGCCGCCTGGCAGGCGTCATGCGGTCAGAAGGCGGGTTCAGGTTGATGACCAGGGTCTGGGCGAAGATGCCGGGGGTCGGAAAGAGGGTGATGTCTTCCTCCTGTTCAAACAGCCGCGCATAATTGGCGCTGACAGAGGCATCCAGCACATCCACATGCCCCTTTTTTAAGGCATAGATGGCCACATTGATCTCCTGGAAGAGGATGAACTTAAGCAGGTCCACTTTGTACAGGAGGCCGCCGTCCTTGTCCTTGATATGATAGTCTGCCCGGCGCTGCAACACGATCTCCTGGTTGTTGGTGGCTTCGCGGTGAAGCCGATAAGGCCCGCAGCCCACCGGGTTCTCATAGGCATGGCGCAGGGCCTGGTCCGGGTCTGTATTGTTAATGGGATGGTCCAAGGAAATCAGGTCGGCATAGATATGCCGGGGCAGCACCAGCACGGTGGACACCAGCGGGGTGATCGCGCCCAAGACCTTGCTGATCTCAAAGTAAAACACCTGGTCCTTCTCGGATTCCAGGATGGGATAGCCCCGCTCGTTTGCGCCGGTATCATAGGTATAGATGCCCTGCCTGCGCAAACGGCCGGTGTTTTGGTCATATTTATGGAGCAGATCGTTCACCCAAACCAGGGCGCCGGCATGGTTGGACAGTTTCTGGTTTGCTGCCAGGTCAAAGGTGAAGAAGACATCCTCCACCGTGACGGGCTGCCCGTCCGACCAGACTGCCTCCGGGTTTAAGGCAAAGCGTACGGGGATGAATGCCGTGTCCTTCCCGCCGTATTCCTCCTCCAGGCGCTCAAAATCCACCTGGCCATTCTCCGTCAGCATGGGCAGTCCCTGACGATCCAGATAGGCCCACTCACAGGCCAGGTTCTCCTTGTAACTATCTGTTAAATCGTCGTGGGAGAGCAAGGTGGAGTAAAGCAGGCTGGAAATGGTGGGGGCAATGCCATCCCTGGAAAACCAGGGCATGAAGCTCTGAGGAAAGGCAGAGGCCACCTCCGCGATGTAGAGGGTGTTGCTGCTATCCTGCTTGCGCTCAAAATCGGTGGCACAGCCACCAAGGAACAGCACCAGACAGAGCAGCCAGGCCAAAGCCACGGGCTTTCGTCGCTGCAAAACCTTATCCTTTCATATTTCAGCAGGGGAACCGGGGTTGGCCTCATTCGGGCCAACCCGTATTTAATCAGTAGGGGTATTGCATCTGCTGGCCAAAGCCCGTCTTGGATACAGAGTTGTCAAACACCTCTTTAATCCTGAAAATATATGCGGGCCGTGTCAGCCAGCGGCTGGTGTCCGGATGGTGGTAGACATCGTGCTGGGCATTGATGAACTGCTGGTAGATTTCCCGCTTGCCGGTGTCGTTCTCATCGTGGATTTCCATCTGGCCGCGCAGCTCAAAGGAGATGGCAGGCGGCTCATAAAACAGAAGGGTCGCCTTGGGGTTGACCTTGTAGTTGTCATAGCTGTGCCGCTTGGCCAGTTCCAGGCTGCCAACCCGGGAGAAATCAATGCGGCCCTGAGCCTTCTCGCCATACATCCACTTTACCAGCACCTCAAGGCCGCGGTTGCTGTACTCCTTGTCCCCGGGGGTGTAGGAGCGGATATGCTCCAGATAGGCCTCCAGGGTTTCCTCCAGGTATTCGTCTTTGGGCAAAAAACCGATGCCCTTGATGCTGGCATTTAATCCGGCCGGGCCATCGGACACAAAAGCAGGGTTGTGGGAACAGAAGCTTAAGAACACCTTTTCAGGCGGCATCTTCTCCCCCTGCTGTAAGCGCAGGACGGTGGAAGCCCGTGTATCAAATGCCCATTTAAAAAAACCTTCGGCTGTTTTCATAGTACACTCCTTTGTTTTATTTCTGAAAACATCTTAGCATAAAAACAACATTGATATAGTTTCCGCCCCTTCTTATACAAAAATAATACAGAAACCGCCTTGTTTCTGCATATTTATCCGCCCCTTGCAATTGACAAGAGCCAGAGCTAGCCCCTAGACTGATTCCAGTATTGCATCCATTGAGGAGGGATTATCATGATCAGAAAGTTTCTGGCCTTCACAGCAGCCATGATGCTGCTGCTATCCCTGTGCGCACAGGGAAGCGCGCAGGAGGATCCAGGCGCGCTTGCCGGCACCTACGTGCTGGACGCCTCCCCCCTGGGCATGCCCCTGACTGTCTACCTGATGGTGGATGGGGAGGGGAATTTTTCCTGGACCAACAAGCTGGTGGACGGAAGTGACAAGGGGCACGGTGTCATTGGCGCGGAGGGGGACACCTACCTGCTCCTGTACAGCGACTCCACACCGGAATCCTTAAAAATGACACCGTTTAGGGTGGAAGGCAAGACCCTGGTCTTCACCGACCGGGTGATTTATGGCAGCAGCGGTCTGGTGCCCAACAGCGAAGACCCGGACAACATCCTCTATCCCACCGCGCGCCTGATTGCCTACGAGGAGGCGCTGGGCACCTATGCCGGCAGCCACGTGGCGGAGGCCATGGGCAGTGAGATTCTCTACCACTACGACCTGGTGCTGGACTATGGCGCAGCCTACACCTTCACCAATCGCTTTGCCATGATGGGTGAAATGCAGGAGTTTGCGCAGCAGGGCACCTTTGAAATCGAGGGGGACGTCCTCCGCCTGATCAACCCGGACCGGGAAGGCCAGCAGGGCAGCATCACAAAGGACGGCATCCTGCTCAATGTCTTCTTGTCCCCCATGTCCAAGGCAACCGCCGAGGTCAGCCTGAAAATGGAGACCACCGGTGAGGTGGCGGGCAAGTACCTGGCCCATAAAGACATGAGCATGATGGGCTTTGAGGTGGCCTGCGTCCTGACCCTGGATGCCTTTGGCGGCTACAGCTACGAAGCCTCCATCAATCCGGATGATGAGCCGGCAACCGAACAGGGCACCTTCACCCTTGAGGGCGGCAGCTTTGTGCTGACAAGCAATCAGGAAGGGGCCGTGCCCGAGACCGGAAGCCTGACCCCGCCCCTGTTGGTCATCAAAATGCCCATCAGCCCCGAAGTGCCCATGAAGACCGAATTGACCTTTTACCACGAGGACGCTGTGGGCTCCTTCGCGGCCAGCGGAAGTGACGAGGCTGGCACGGCGACAGAAAGCCAGCTGAAGCTGGGTACCGACGGCAGATACACCATCGCGGTCAGCCAAAACGGCGTTGTAAGCTACGAGGAAGAAGGCTCCTTCGTCTACGAGGCGGGCCCCATGGGAACCACGCTGGTGCTCAGCAGCGATTGCGGCCTGGTGTCCACGGGCATGGTGGCCGACACCATCAATATCGTTCACAATGTTGATACCGCCATGAACACCCTGGGCTTCAAGTACGCAAAATAGCGGCTCATCGCGTCTGATGCCTGCGGCGCACAGGCAAACAAACAAATAAGCCCTTCAGGCCCATGTCCTGTCGGGCTTTTTATGTTCCTGGAATGCGCAAGCTGGGCCAATTAGCCTGGTCTGACCTGCCCCCAAGTCTTGCACCAGCTTTGGGGCTTGTTGAACATCAAGCAATAGAGCACATAACCACCCCTTCATTATTGGTTATCAACAAGCTCCTTGTGGGGGTTTCACAAGCTTTTTGCTTTATTTCATTCCAAAAATCTGGGGCTGATACAAAAATACAAAAATAAGCAATTCTGTATTTGACTTTCGAGCGATGTTTGCTATACTTGTACAAGTTACAAATTAGACAAGCACGCCTTTTTTCGGAAAATTTTTTATGCCTATGCAGATCGTACTCAATCAAGCAATCGCTTAGATTATTTTTTAGGAGGGGTAGGACATGATTGAATTAAAAAGCGCAGTGTGCCCAGAATGCGGCGGCAGGTTGGTGATTGATCCTTTGTCACCATCAACCGGCAAGTGCAAATCGTGCGGGTACAGTGCGCTGATTTCCGGAATTCCAGGTTTCAGCGCCGAAAAAGCAGCCTGGATGAACGCTGTGCATGCCCTTGAAGATGGCGAAATTGACAAGTCCGACAAATATTTCGCAAAAATTCTCGAAACCAAGCCAGACTATGGTGAGGCATATTTTGGCCGTTTCGAGTGCGCGGTTGCAACTGCGGAATACTATAAGGGTTTGAATAGTAAGATGGCGCGCTGCTGGCCAGACTATGTTGAGGCCATTAATGAATCATTAAACAAGTTCGCACGGCGGGCAGTGCAGTATGCCGCGGACGAGGAAACGAAACAGACCTACGAAGTACGCATCGCGGAAGTCAGGGAGACGCTGACGCCTCCCGAGCCCAAAAAGGGCGGTCTTAGAGGGTTTTTTAAAAAGTAAGGCGAATCCTAGTTGCGGCTGCAGGTCGTATCCTAAAACCTTTCAGTATCTTGTGTTGCCCCTGATGATCAGTCAGATGGGATAAAAGAGAATATACCTTCGGCGTCCGCTCGGATGAGGTGCAGTTTGATTTCTTATCAACACAAGACCCATAGAATCTTAATTGTCTACCTTTCCAGAATCAGTAAGGGCATCATTCTCCTGCGAAGGTGCCTTTCTTGATAAAACATCAAATATGAAGGAGCAACAAAAATGGCACAGTATAAAACCGTTTCCGGCCCCATTACCACCGTTATCAAGACCGTCAAGGAATTTGAGGACGCGATTGCCATGCAGGCTGATGTCATCAACCGCGAATGCGTAGGTGGGTGGGAATTTTATGCAATCTACCCCTTTACAGTAACCAAGCAGGCGAAGGGCATCATGAACAAGTTGAAGACTTCCATTGGCTTTGATATGGAAGACGGAACCTATAGCGCCACAATGCTGGTATTTAAAAAAGATTAATATAAAAATACACAGCGGGTGGCAGGGCCCGCTTTATTTTTAATACTAAGGTTTAAACCACGCCGTAGGTTCTTTGTAGTTGTGCTGGAAAAGGGAAAACAAGCTGTGCGTGCTGTCGTATCAGCTTGAATAAAGCCTGATTGAAAATGGAGGGAATCATCTGAATGGAACAGCGTATCTGGACAACTCGATTACAGAACGAAAAATTTCTCTCCATGTGTGCGATTGAGATTCTATCAATCCCAAGCTTTGCCATCACTGCCTACGAAAATGAGCAGGATGCAAACGCCGCCTATCTGTCGGATATGATTCGTTCCCTTGCAACCATCGCAGACATTGGACGCCTCGGCAAGAACGCCACCCAGTCGGATATCGTCGCCGAATTGCTATGGACTGCCGTACCTGTGCAAAACCAGACCTACCGCGCGAAGATACGGCTTGTCATCTGCTTTAGAAGCATGGGTGCTGCGCAACAGCTGACTGAAAAAACCGTCACCCAGGCAGCCGACGCCATGTCTATTTTATTGGAAATTGACCGATATACTTATGCAGCGATTAATCCGGACACATTTGCAGGCATCATCAGGGAAAACAGCTATGAATCCATGAAAGCCATTGTCCGTTCTGTGAACATAGAAAGCTTGCCGATACCCGCTCTCCAATCCTGTATGCATTATGATAATATTGCCGTGTCACCGCCGCATTTGGAAATCATGGCAAACGCTATGATCAAGTCCCCCGGAACGATTGTCTCCTTTCAATTGTTAAATACTGCATATACCGAGCAGGAGCATCAGCAGCTCACCAGTATTTATCAAGCGCTGGGCATGCTGTCCGGCGGGCTTCATGATCCGGCCTTTGGCGTGATTCCGATTGTGGCCGCCCAAAGAAGCATTGAAACTTACTCGTATTATCACGCTAACGCCAAGAAGGCACTGTATGAGTTTCAGGTTGCCGTGTATGGAACCGCAAAGACAACGGACATCGTCTCCTTTGCGGTTCAATCTGTCTTAAGCGGGACGGGAAACACCGCTTTTTCTGCGTATGCCCTAACAGATATCCCTAGCCAGGCTATTATTGACAATTACGCCTCTGTGCCATGGATGCTGTCACAATATCTGCACGCACGGTATCCGATGACAGCGCTGCAAGACTGCAACCGGTTTCCCTATATCATCACCGCGGAGGAAGCTGCCATTCTGTTCAGCCTGCCTGTTGGCGGCAAGCAAATCGGCGCGGGCTTTACTGTAGATCATTCTGAAAAGCAGGGCAAAGAATACCGCTCCTCCTTAATCAATACCGGTGACATCACCATTGGCCACCTCAAATCCTCCGGAGGCTTTCATACCTTTGGCATTTCCAGGAACGACCTGGCCAAACATATGCTGATTGTGGGCACACCCGGCTCCGGTAAAACAACTTTCTCAGTCGGTATGCTCGACCGCCTGTGGAAGCAAGGCGTTCCTTTCCTGGTCATCGAGCCCGCGAAAAATGAGTACCGGGCCTTGGTACAAAGCATTCCAGATTTGCAGGTGTTCACCCCCGGAAAAACCTCCATATCGCCCTTTGTGTTCAATCCCTTTGTGCTGCCGGACAACGTGAGGTTGGAATCCTGGAAGTCAACATTAAAAACTGCCTTCGCTGCCGGCGTTTCTATGACCACGCCGCTGGACAAGATTTTTGAGGATACAATCAACAACTGCTATGCAGATTTTGGCTGGTTGGATACATACACCTCCGCAGATAAGGGACAGGTATTCAATATCGCCGATTTCATACAAAGTTTTCAAAAAACATTTGACAACATTGGTTATACAGGGGAAGTCGGCAACATCGGGAAGGCCGGCGTTGTCAGGCTCAAGGGGCTCACCAATCTGTTTGACAATTACCACTCCATCCCCATTGCGGATTTGCTCAAGAAGCCCACTGTCATTGAGCTGGCCGCGATTGAAAACTCGGATGAAAAAGCGCTCATCATCGCACTGCTGCTGCTGTCGATCCTGTCCTATGTGAATGCAAACTACAGCGGCGACAGCGGTCTGCAAAATGTGATTCTTCTGGAGGAAGCGCATGTTTTGCTGGATGCCCAGTCAAGCTCCGGACAGGTCGACGCCAACCCCAGCGCAATTGCGCAGGGCCTTGTAAAGCGGATGCTTGCCGAGTTACGCTCATACGGAATCAGCCTGGTCATTGCAGATCAGTCACCAAGAAAAGTAACAACAGATGTTGTGGCTCTGACAGATATCAAGCTTGCTTTCCGGCTTGTGGAAAGCGTGGACAAGCAAATCATTGAGGACAGCACAAACATGTCAGAGCAGCAAGCATCGCGCCTATCCAGGCTGAAGCCGGGCGAAGCCTTCTTCTTCTTTAACAAACTGGAGGAGCCCGAAGAAGTTATCACTGAGAACTATCGTTTGGAAAACAAAATCGATATTACACTGAGCGACAGTGAAATCGCAAGATTATCCACCTACTGGAACAGCCGGAGGAAGCTGCTGCTGCCCTATCCCGAATGCGCCAATTCCCCCTTTTGCAGTGAATCATGCGATTACCACACAAGGATACTTGCCCGGGAAATTGCGCGCAGAATCTTTACACGCCACATTTTATCGGCAAGGCCAGAAGGCAACACGCAAAAAGAACTATTGCAGGCACAAAAAACTGCGATAAAGCAAGTATTTTCCAGGTTAGTTACCATTTCTCGCGCTGAAGCGTCTGGCGAAGAAATAACGCCCCTCCTGCTGGCTTGCATCAAGATTCATTTGTTTAGAAGAATCAGGTATGAGACCAAAGTGCGCATTCCTGAAGCCGCTGTTGCCAATTCATTGAAGTGAGGATAAACAGAATCTATGTATGATGAATTCAAAAATGATTTAACAGCCTCGGAAACATCCGACACCGCAAACGATATATCCGATGCGAGCGATTCCTTAAGCGAAGCCGACATAAGCATGAGTGAGGCGGATTTTTCTTCAGACGATGTTTTGGACACAGATGACTGGAATCAAGCTAATGACGTCCAGGATACATCTGAAGAGTCCTTATCTGAGGCAGACGAGTCAATCCTATCCGACTGGGACGAAGAGACAATGGATGATGCGGACCATTTGGCCGACAATGATGTGGGCGAATCCGAATCGGAC
>JAAYFC010000025.1 GCA_012728435.1 Clostridiales bacterium
AACCAGGCAGAGTTTCAAAACCTGGGCTCGACGCTGGTCGACCTGGGCAATAACTACGCCGCGACCGAATCGCAGATCCTTGAAATGTCCATGCGCCTGGCCGGCGCAGGGCACCAGGTGGGTCTTAGCGAAGCGCAGATCTTGGGCTTTGCCACGGCCCTCTCCGCGGTCGGCATCGAGGCCCAGATGGGCGGCTCAGCCTTCTCCAAGGCGCTGGTCAAGATGGAGGTTGCTTCAGAGACTGGCGGTCAGGCCCTGAAGGACTTTGCACAAGTGTCCGGGATGACTGCTCAGCAGTTTAAAACGCTCTGGGACAGCAACCCGGCGGAGGCCTTCCAGGCTTTCATTGGCGGGCTGGCCAAGATGGATGAGGAAGGCGCCAGTGCCATTGCCACCCTCGCTGATATTGGGATCGCAGAAGTGCGCTTGCGGGATACCCTGATGCGCGCGACCAATGCGACTCAGTTGTTCCGGGACACCCAGATCACTGCCAACAAGGCGTGGCAGGATAACAGCGCTTTGACCGTGGAGGCCAATAAACGCTATGCCACCACTCAGAGCCGGCTGACGAACCTCAAGAACACTGCCCTGCTCTTTGCTCAGAAGGTGGGCGATGACATGAACCCTGCCTTACAGAACATGATCACCCGCGCCAACGAGATGCTGGCAGCCTTCCTTGGCATGGACGAGAGCCAGCGGATGAACATCATCAAGTTTGCGGGCTTTGCCGCTGCCATTGGCCCGGCGCTCCTGATCCTCGGTAAGACCGTAGACATGGTGGGCAAGCTATCCGCTGGCCTTGGCAAGTTCGCCACCGGCATGGGCAAGTTTTCTGCCAGTGTAAAGATGGCCGGCGGCGGGCTAGGTGGCTTTGTGAAGACCATCGGAAGTTCAAAGCTGGCCATGGCCGCCTTATCAGCCGCGATCATCTACGGCGCGGTGAAGCTGGCCGACTATGCCACGGGCGCCAAGAAGGCCCGGGAAGCCTTGCAGGGCATGCAGGCGACAGCCAACAGCTGGAAATCCACTGCCGCCGACACCTTCTATGGAAAGGGTGGGCTCTCTTTCTTTGGTATGAGCGAAGAGGACTTCACCCGCGACAAGCAGAACGCCACGGAATGGATGAACGGCCTGCTGGACGTCTGGGCTGGCAGTAAGTACAAAAAGCAGGCAGTCATCAAGGAATGGACCGAGTCCTTCCAAGAGCTGACCGAGCAAACCCGGAGCGCGCTGCAGGGGATGCAGATCGACGCAAAGAACGCTGGGTACACCTCACTTTCTGTCCAGATGGAAGAGGACATCAAGACCCTTGATAGCCTGGACAAGGAGATCAGCCGGCTGCTCAAGCGCAGGCAGTCCGGGAAATTCAGCGACAAGGACAAGCTGAAGCTGCAAGAGCTGGTCGACGCCCGTGAAGCCATTGAGATCAAGTACAAACTGACCGCGGCGGACGCAGAGGGCTTTGAAACCATCCAGCAGAAGATCGATGCGGAGATAGCCCGCGCGCAGGCTCGGGGCAAGACAGACGCAGACGTTACGGTGTACGAAGCCGCGGTCGTCGCGTCCGCTGAGGGCATGGCAGCTGTCAACGCACAGCTGGATGCACAGTATGACAAGGAGTACCAGCTCATCCAGCTGATGCAGGATGACGCACAAAAAGAAGCCGCCCTGGCCGCGCTAAACACCCGTTATATCGAAAACCGTACACTGGCAGCTCAGGAATACGCGCAGTTGTTAGCGGGGTTAATCCTGCCGGTCTGGAATCAGCCGGAGATCCAGGAAGCCGGTAGCGGCATTGATGCGCTGACCGAGAAACTGAGACAGTACAACCTCGCACAGTCCAACAATGACCAACAGGGCATGGCGACAGCACTCGACGAGATGAACAAACTCACCGAAGGGATGGATGAAGGCGCCCTGACCGAATACCTGGGTGTGCTGACCCAGATCCAAGCCCTGCTGGACAGCGGAATGACCCAGGAACAGGTCAGTGCGCTGTTCCCGGAGATCGACTTCACCACGCAGATGGACCAGATGGCCGCACTCACGCAGTTTGTGACCGATCACCAGAGCACCCTTACGGGGCTCAGCGCGATGTTCTCGGGTTCTCTGCCCGAGGAAGTGCTCAAGATCGCCACGGACCTGGACATGACCGGTGCGCAGACCCGATGGAGCGAGTTTGCGAGCAATCCCGGCGCAATCACCACCCAGGCGGTCATTGACCAGTACAGCGAATCAGAAACCGTGGTGAGGCTGCAGCCCAAGGTGACCGCCTTCATCGACAAGTACACGGAAGTGCCGGAAGGTGCAAACAAGGCGAGCCTGACCCCGCAGGGCTTGGTGGCTTACGTGTCCAGTTTCGCGGAAACCGTCCTGGGTGCGGATGTCAGCGGACTCTCACCCACGAACATCACCGCAATGGTTGCGGCCTACAAAGAGCTGGCAACCGGTACGGACATATCCACGCTCACCCCGGATGAAATCACAGCCTATATTGCCAAGTACCTGGAAAAGGAAAAGGTAGATACCTCGGGACTGTCGCCTAATGGGCTCACCGCTTTTGTGCTGGCCTATGAGGAAGCAACTGGCGGCGCGACTACGGCTGCGCTTACCCCCAGCGGAGTTGCAGCAACAGTCACTAGCTACCTCCAAGCGGAAGGCATCGACATCACGAAATTATCCTCCCCCCAGATTGACGCCATTGTCAACGCCTACGCGGAGGCAACCAATGTGGACAAGTCCGCGCTCAAAGCCGAAGTAATTGCCCTGATCACCGCTTACCAGAACAAGGAAGGCGTGACCAAGCCCTCCTACATCGAAAGCAAGGTCGGCATCGTCGGTTATGACCTCACCGCTTACAACGCCTTTGTGGCCGCGAATCCAGTCACGCTCAAGGGTGTAGTGCGGCTCTCTGAAAAGTATGAGAACCCAGCGGACGTACTCAATGACCCGAACGCGACCTTCTGGGAAAACGGCAAGGAGATCCCCGTCAACCTTGTCCCGGCCAGCAAGATCACAGCGGACACGCTGATGGCCTATGAAGCGGACGGCACCATGCACGTCCTGATCACGCCGAAAGTAACAGGCACACCAGAAGCGGTTGCGCAAGCCGGGGCGAAAGTAACTGAAACTGGGAGTTTCTTCAGCGGCAAATGGGGATACAGCACCATGAGCTTTGTGAAGATGCTTACCACGCAACTTCAAAACTACATGAAAATGAAGGGCGGACTTCTGGACTTTGACTGGTTCGGGCTTGGAGCCAAAGGCGCTGTGAACCAGGAACTGGGCTCAAAAATGAGCGGAGAAAATCTGGCTGGGCTACAAACCTATGTCGCAGAGGTGGTCGCTGCCATCAAGGCAGGTGAAGGCGTCAGCGAAGAGGACATGGCAAACCTCCAGGCAATCTTAACCTTTGTGTCCTCTCTGGAAACAGCAGACGTTGGAGAGAATATCGTGGCCGGCATCAGCGGCGCCATGGCAGCCGCAGGCTGGACCAGCGACGCGGAAACCACGGCTGGTAACCTGGAAGCCGCCATCAATGCCGCATTAGGGATCCAGTCTCCAAGCACGCGTATGGTCCCCGTTGGCCATAATGTAGCCGCCGGGATCGGTCAGGGATTAGCCTCCTATGACCTAGCCAGTGCAGCCAGGGCGTTGGTCGAGCGATTTACGCAAACCATGCAAAGCCTCTTCCATCCTGGTCTCCTCTACCCTCAAGGCATGTTGGCCATGGCGGGCCTGAGCGCAGGCATTCGTGCAGGGCAGTCAGGCGTCGTCAGGGCCATGGTCCAGGCAGCCCGCGCAGCAGTGTTCGCCGCCAAGCGTGAGCTGGACATCCGCTCCCCTTCCCGGGTGTTCCGGGATGAAGTAGGCCGAATGACCATGAAAGGCTGGGGCCAGGGCATGCTTCTGGAAAGCCGCGCACAGGCAAAGGTGGTCGCCAACGCGGCGCGCTATCTCACAGACACGGCAAAAACTAGTTCCATTGCCTATGCATCCAATGACAACCGTAGGACCTATCAGCAGTCCAACAATGTCACCCTCACCGGGAACACCTTCCAGGTACGGGATGAGAAAGACATCCAGGCGCTGGCCATTGAAATCGCGGCGCTGACCCGGCGACAGCACCAGGCGCGCGGCCTGCGGCGAGCGTAAAGTATGCTTTACTCTAATCTGGTATGGTTTTCCACTTGTTTGCACTTACTTCTGCTTTTGTCACAATATATCCAAGTTTAGATCCATCTGAAGTACTTATCTCGATCTCAACAGGGAAACCTGGTGTTATGGGGAGCGGCAAGTTGATTGCAATAAGGTTTCCAATACTTCCATCCGAAAGGGGAACAGTACCTCGATGCGTGTAATTCGCAACAGCACCACAAATTCTTGCTGATACTACATCGGCAGGATTTGTAAATACAACTGCGATTCTAGGAACAACTTCAAGGTAATATAAAGCTGAAACAGAAACGAGGAATTTTCCGCAATCAACTCGTCTACTGCAGCGCAGGTTTGAAAAGTCGCCGTGCTGTGGTGCGAAAGTATTATGACCTTGCACAACCTGGATCATCTGTGTGAGCGCGATTTCTAATCCATTTGTAAACAGGTCGATATATAGAGTTTGCGCAAGAATGGGCGGCATCGAAGAATGATCCAATCTTACGGGGATAAACTTTAGTTGGTTACTGGTTGCTTTCATGAGCGCGTTTTGCCACTCAAGTTTGACCATATTGCTCTTCAGGCTGTTTTCTGAAACGAAGAAAAAGAATATTTTGCATTCGTTAAGACCTTCATTCATCCTATCTATCAGACCCTCACCAGGCTGTATGCTCCAGGAATCATAAAACACATTTTCTGACCCAAAAACCACTCCAAGTCGAAGAGCGATGTTTTCGACTAGGGATTTATCCTTGTGGTTATGAGATATGAAAAGCATATGTCTCTCCTTAGTGCTTAGTTCCCCTCAGTAAGTATATCTTGCCTTCTACGAAATGCAACACAAACCGTTTGAGGCCTTGCCAACTGGTGAGAGCTTTTTTGATTGGAGGAATGCCCTTGAATGACTGGTTCGAATGGAAGGGCACGCGCTGTACCAGCTATGGCATCCGCGTCGCTCAGCAACCGGAGATCATCCGCCCGCCGGAGCGCGCTACCTTCACCTCGGTGCCCGGACGGAGCGGCAC
>JAAYFC010000026.1 GCA_012728435.1 Clostridiales bacterium
AATGTCCAATACGTGCATGGTGTGCCTCCAATTCATCTAAAAAACTACAGTTTGTATGATTATAGGTGTATTTTCGCGGGCATGTCAAGAAAACAAGGGGTATTCAAAATTTTTCTTAACTTGCCTTATTTGCTTGTAAACGCAGTAGTATCGTGGTAAGATAACTAGGTAAACTATTACTGTTGCAGAAAGAAGGGCTTAACGAAGAAGTGGGGTTGCAGACGGCAGATGCGGAGGCTTGTTTGCTTTCGCCTTTTGTCCGTACAGCATGACCCGCTTTTTGTATTGAGGAAAGAAGATGGCAAGGAAAGAAAGACCCATTAAACTAGCGGAACCCATCAGCCAACAAATCGCAGACAGCATGGGATTTGAGCATTTGGAAACCGCATTTGAGAAAGAACCAACAGGGCTTTATCTGCGTATTTATTTGGACAAAGAGGGCGGCATCACATTGAATGATTGCGAAGCCTTCCACCGGGCGGTACAACCACGCTTGGAGCGCATTGAGTACGACTTCCTGGAAGTGTGTTCCGCAGGCATTGATAGGCCAATAAAAACCGAGCGCGATGCGCGCAAAGCCGTCGGGCAAGAAGTAGAGATTAAGCTCTTTAAGCCAATTGATGGCCAGAAGGTGTTTACTGGTATATTTTTAAAAGTGGAAGAGGATTACTACTACATCGACACAGCAACCGGCGAGATGCGGTTTCACACAAAAGATGTCGCGCTGGCCAGCAGAACAGTGGATTTGAGCGTACTGGAAGATGAACTTAGGAATGAGGAGGAAACGGAAACACGATGAGCAACCAAAAAATAGATTTGATGGAAGCTATCTCCCTTTTGGCAAGGGAAAAGGATATGAACGAAGATGTTCTGATTGACACCATTGAGGACGCCTTGAAGGCTGCCTACCGTCGCAATAACCGTCAGTCAGCTGCCAGCATCCAAAATTTGGCTGTGCGCCTTAGCCGGAAGGCCGGTGCGCAGGTATTTCTGCGCAAGGTGATCGCGGAAGAAGTGGAAGAGCCGGAAATGCAGATGTCCCTGGAAGAAGCGCTTGAAATGAATCCCAACTTCCATGTCGGGGACATCGTTGAAATCGATGTAACGCCTGACAACTTTGGCCGTGTCGCGGCGCAAACCGCCAAGCAGATGCTGGTGCAGAAGATTCGCGAGTCTGAGCGCGGCAAGATTTATGACGAATATATCGAAAAAGAGAACGAAATCCTAACCGGTATTGTCCAACGCGTTGAGCCAAAGGCCGTATATCTGGAGTTAGGGCGCACAGAAGGAATCATGGAAAGCAATGAGTTCATCCCGGGGGAAAGTTACCGGGATGGCGACCATGTGAAAGTCTATGTACTGAAGGTTCGCCGCACAGGCAGTGACTTCCAGCGCGCGCTGCAGGTCTACGTCAGCAGGATTCATCCAGGACTTGTGAAGCGCCTGTTTGAGATGGAAGTGCCAGAGATTGCCACGGGTGTGGTTCAGATTCGCTCCATCGCGAGGGAGGCCGGCAGCAGGACAAAGATAGCCGTGTACTCCATGGACCCGATGATTGATCCGGTTGGCGCATGTGTAGGGCCCCGAGGTTCCCGCGTTGAGAAGGTGGTCAATGAACTAAAGAACGAAAAAATTGACATCATAAAATGGTCGCCTGATCCGGCAGAGTTTGTCGCCAACGCCTTGAACCCCGCCCATGTGGTCAGCGTATTCATCTCCGAGGAGGAGAAGATCTGCCGTGTGATTGTTCCGGATATGCAATTGTCTCTCGCTATTGGTAAAGAGGGGCAGAACGCGCGCCTTGCTGCAAAATTGACTGGGTGGAAGATCGATATCAAGTCCCAAAGCCAGTTTGATGAATTGGTCGCCCAGCAGAGCTATCTGGACCAGACTGCCTTGGATAGCGAAGGCGAGTACAATGACCCTGGTATGCCACTGTATGAAGAACCTTTTGATGCTGGGTATCAAGGATAAAGTGTTCAATGGCTAAGAAAATTCCGATGCGCATGTGCGTAGGATGCAGGGAAATGAAGCCCAAGCGGGAATTACTCCGCGTGGTGCGCACGCCAGAAGACGAGATTATCATCGACTTCACTGGCAAGAAATCCGGCCGCGGCGCCTATGTTTGTGAAGATGAAGCGTGCCTAACCCGCGCCATCAAGCAGCGTCAGCTGGAGCGTGCGTTGGAACGCCCTGTCTCTGCGGAGATTATGGAACAGCTAAAGCGCCAGATTACCTTTGCAGCGCCCAAGGCGTCAGGGAATGAGTGACAAGATCCGTGGGCTGCTGGGCCTCGCTTTCAGAGCAGGCTATCTTGTTCCAGGGCTTGAAATGGCCTTGAAACTGATTCGAGAAGGAAACGCAGCCCTTGCCATTGTGGATCAGACCGCGAGTGCCAATACACAGAAAAAAGTACGGGACGCTTGCAATCACTATCAAGTACGGGTTATGCTAGTAGATGCGGGAATTTTGGGTCTCGCGTGCGGACGCCCGGGTATGGCGGCAGGCGCCATCAAAGAAGGCGGGTTTGCAGAAGAGTTGCGAAAATTAGCAACCTGACCAAAACAGTCAACACTTTGCATGTTATGTGCAATGATTTTGGAGGACAAGGGCTTAATGTCAAAAGTCGGTCTCAAAGACACCATCAAGGACCTCAATCAGAAAGCGGGCGTCATCCTCTCTGAAACAGAGCGGGTGAAGCGCAATGCGGATATTATTCTGCAAATGCTGCGCACGCAGGAATCCGTCTTTCTCCGTCAGGAGGAGGAAGAGCGTCTGCGCCTGAAACACGAGCAGCATCAGCAGATGCTGCAATCACAGACAAAGGCGTGGACCATGCCGGACGATGATGAGCAAGCGATTCTGAACGCTGCGGCGAAGCAGGTGCAGGCGGATGATGCTGTCAAACCTCAGGCGGAAAAAGCCCCTGTGAAGGCAGAAGCCGCTGAGGAAGTACCACTTGTGGTTGAAAGCAAACCCGCAGAGGAACCCGCAGTTGTTGAACCTATTAAACCAGCTGCTGCAGTGCCTGTTGCGAAAGAAGAACCTGTTGCAAAACCTGCTGTTAAGGCGGAAGCAAAAGTGGAAGATAAGGCAGAGGAAGCCCCTGCGATTCAAGGTCATTTTACACATGGCCCAACCGTTCAGAAACCTGTAGAGCGGCCTGCCGCTCGACCGCGGCAGCAATATGGGCGTCCAGCCCCCGGAACGCAGCAGTATGGCCGTCCGGCACCCGGCGCGCAACAGTATGGCCGCCCAGCACCTGGCGCACAACAGTATGGCCGCCCAGCACCTGGCGCGCAACAGTATGGCCGCCCGGCACCTGGCGCACAGCAGTATGGCCGCCCAGCACCTGGCGCACAGCAGTTTGGTCGTCCGGCAGCTGGAAGATCAGGCCAAGCGCGTGGGGGAATGCCAAAGCCCGCGCCGGATGAGTTGATGATTCCTGTTGAAAAAGAGCGTGTCAGCAATTATGACCCAAACAAGAAGAGCTATACACGTAAACCGGATCCGGAGCACGTGAGCCGCCAGCGCAAGCAGAATGCCCGCCGTTCTCAAGCTCCTTTCCGCATGGATGATGAAGCAGCTCGTGGCGGCAGACGTGCACCAAGGAGCAAGAAGCCATCAGCACAGCAATTGATGGCACCTATTAAGATTGAAAAGGCTGTAATGACGCAAGAAACGATCACTGTGAAGGATTTGACCGAACGCATCGGGAAACCTGCTGGTGAAATCTTAAAAAAACTGTTGCTGTTAGGCAATATTGCCACTATTAACAGCGATTTGGACTTTGATACCGCTTCTCTAGTCGCATCCGAGTTTGACGTAGAGCTGGTCTTGAAACTGGACCGTACGGCAGAGGATCAGCTGGTTGAAACTGCGGATATAGAGGATACCGAGGAAGACCTTAAACCCCGTCCGCCGGTCATCACCATCATGGGGCATGTCGACCATGGCAAGACCTCATTGTTAGACTATATCCGCGACGCACATGTACGCCGTGGTGAAGCGGGCGGCATCACACAGCATATCGGTGCTTATACGGTGGAGATGGACGAGCATCTTATCACCTTCCTAGATACCCCTGGGCATGAGGCTTTCACAGCCATGCGTGCCCGCGGCGCACAGTCCACTGATATCGCGGTGCTGGTTGTCGCGGCGGATGATGGCGTCATGCCGCAAACTGTTGAGGCCATCAACCATGCCAAAGCTGCCGGCGTTCCGGTGATTGTTGCCATCAACAAGATGGATAAGCCCGAGGCAAACCCCGACCGCATCAAGCAGGATTTGACTGCGCATAACATGGTCAGCGAGGAATGGGGCGGGGATACCATCATGGTGCCAGTTTCCGCCAAAACCGGTGAAGGCGTCGACACCCTGCTTGAGATGATTTTGCTGCAGGCAGAATTACTGCAGTTACGCGCCAACCCGGATCCCCTTGCCCGCGGAATCATTATTGAAGCCAAGCTGGACAAGACCCGCGGTCCGCTGGCGACAGTGCTGCTTAAAAACGGCACGCTGCGCGTGGGCGACAACATCATTGCTGGCATGGCTGCCGGTCGTGTGCGCGCGCTTCTTAATGATAAGGGCGATAACGTGCGCGAAGCTGGCCCCTCCATGCCGGTTGAGATTTCTGGTTTTGACACCGTACCCCAGGCAGGGGATGAGATGATTGCGGTGGATGACGACAAGTTGGTGCGCCAGGTGGCCAAGGAACGTGAGGATCGCTTAAAGGAGCAGCGCGTCGCGGCTTCCAGTGCAGTTACGCTGGATAACCTCTTCCAGAACATCAAGGAAGGGGAGCAATTGACGCTTAACATCCTGATTAAGGCGGACGTACAAGGCTCCGCGGAGGCTGTACGTCAATCCCTGGAAAAGCTCAACAATGAGCATGTGAAGATTAATATTCTGCACTCTGGTGTTGGCGCTATCACAAAAGATGACGTCAACCTGGCAGCTACCGCGGATGCAACCATCATTGGTTTTAACATCCGGCCAGACAACAATGCCCGTGAAGTGGCAGCGCGTGAAGACATTGATATCCGTCTGTACCGTGTCATCTATCAGGCCATTGAGGATATTGAACTGGCCATGAAGGGCATGCTTGCGCCGGAATACAAAGAAGTTGTACTTGGCCATGCGGAAGTGCGAAATGTCTTTAAGGTCACCGGTTCTGGCACGG
Source organism: Clostridiales bacterium (assembly GCA_012728435.1). Taxonomy (GTDB): domain Bacteria; phylum Bacillota; class Clostridia; order Christensenellales; family Aristaeellaceae; genus UBA6115. Next base: position 5,183 of record JAAYFC010000026.1, read on the forward strand.
TTGCCGGCTGCTATGTGACTGACGGCAAGATGATGCGTAACCAGTCCGTTCGCCTGTTGCGTGACAATGTGGTCATTTTTGAAGGCAAACTGTCTTCGCTGCGGCGCTTCAAGGATGACGTCCGGGAGATTGCCAGCGGATATGAGTGCGGTATTGGCCTTGAAAACTATAACGACATCAAAGTCAAGGACGTAATCGAGTGCTTCATGATGGAAGAGATAGAGCGGTAAGGAGTATTTGTGGCCCAGTATAGACAAAACCGCATCGCGGAAGAGATTAAAAAGAGCCTGGATAAAATTATCCGGGACGAGTTACGGGATCCCAGGGTGACGGGCACTTTCAGCATCACGCGCGTGGATCCCACCAAGGACTTGAGGTATGCAAAGGTCTATGTCAGTGCGCTTGAAGAGGATCAACTGGAGGACATGGTCAAAGCCTTAAAAGGCGCAGCGGGCTTTTTACGGCGTGAATTGGGTTATGCCATCAATGTCCGATACACGCCGGAACTACAATTTATCGCAGATCGCAATATTGCGTATGGCATGCATATTGCAGGCGTGCTTAAGCAAGTTCTTGGAGATGAAACGCATGACAAACAGGAAGACCTCAAATAACATCCAGGAAACCCTGGAGACCATCATGGGCGCACAGCGAATTATCCTGTGCGCTCATTTGCAGCCTGACGGCGATGCAATCGGCTCACTGCTTGCGATGAAAGCGCTGGTGGAACGATTGGGCAAGACGGTGACGGCAATCTGCCATGACCCGGTGCCAAAGCGGCTTTACGTTCTCCCTGGTTGGGAAGATGTGCAGCGTATATCTGATATCAGGGAAGACGAACAATTTGACTTGTTTTGTGCGTTGGACTGCTCTGATGCGGAACGTTTGGGTGATGCCCTTCCCTTGTTTGAGCGCGCACCACGCAAATTGGTCATTGATCATCACGCGTCTAATACCTGTTATGGGGACATCAATTATGTCGATAGCAAGGTTGCTGCGACTGGTAATTTGGTGTTTCGTCTTTTTGAAGCGGCCAACATTGAGATCACAACCGATGTGACCACTTATTTATATACTGCCCTGTCCTCTGATACCGGTAATTTCGCATTTGGCCAGATGGATGAGGAGTTCTTCATTCAAATCAGCACACTGTTAAAAGCTGGCTTAGATATCACTAAGTATTCAAGGGCCTTGCATTTAATCAGGGAAGTGGATTTCATAAAACTCCTTTCCCGCGCGTTGGCTTCCTTATCATTTATATGTGATGGTAAAATCAGCTATATGTGTCTTACGCAACATGATTTTGCCCAAAGCGAAACGACGCCTGATGCCGCGGAAGGTATAGTCAATTATGCGCTGAACCTGCCAGGCGTACAGATGTGCTTCCTGGCTACTGAGACAGGGAAAAACCAGGTCAAGTTTAATTTACGGGCAATCCAACCGAATGATGTCGCGCAGATTGCGACAAGCTTTGGCGGAGGCGGACATCTGCTTGCGGCGGGCTGCACATTGGAAATGCCTTTAGAAACCGCGGTGCAGGTAATGAAAGAGCGCATGATGCAATCAATATGCTAAAAGATGGAGTCATTAATTTTTACAAACCGCCTGGGATGACCTCTGCTCAGGCGGTGGCTTTTGTCAAACGCTTAACTGGTAAAAAAACCGGGCACGCAGGCACATTGGATCCTGAAGCTGCGGGAGTGTTACCAATTTTGATTGGAAAGGGCACACGGATTAATGATTATCTGATGAACCAGCCCAAGGTGTATTTGGCGGAAGTCGCTTTTGGTGCATCTACAGATACCCAAGATGCGCAGGGAAAGGTAGTTGAAACTGGAACGAATTATCCAAACCTGGATGAAGTGATAAACGCGCTGAATCAATTTGTTGGTGAGTTTATGCAGCTTCCGCCACAATATTCAGCGTTAAAAATTGATGGGAAAACCGCCTATCAGTTGGCGCGTGAAGGGAAGACAGCGGCCTTAAGCAAGAGGGCAGTGATATTCAACGAGATTAAAGTCATCGCGGTGACACCTCGACATGGCTTTTTACTTCGGATCGACTGCGGAAAAGGAACATACATCAGAACTTTGTGTCATGACTTGGGGGAGTATCTTGGCTGCCCAGCACATATGCGATTCTTATTGCGAGAGGAATCCAGCGGTCTGGTTTTGGCAGATTCCGCAACAATGGAAGATTTACAGCGATGGGCGCAGGCTGGATTCACAAAAGACTTTGGTTCGTTTTTTAGCGTCGAGGAAGCGCTTAAGGACATGCCGCGCTTACAAGTGTCAGACGAAGCACTGTTTTCAGCTATCAATGGCGTGCCGGTTTCCGCGAAGGATATAGAGAACGCTGAAAGAATTCAGGAAAAGACCGGAGTCTGTTTATTCCATCGGGACAAGATCATTGGCATTTATGTTCGTGAGCCCGAAGTGTTTAAAGTCTGTGTGATGTTTTATCAAAAATCTGATCCTGATTTAAATTAGCCCGAAGGAGCCTTTTAAACTATAGAATCATCGCGTTTTCTTGACAGTTTTGACGCTAAAAGGTACTATTTGATATGATAAACATGAGGGGGATACTTCCTTGGATCAGTTAGGACTTGATAATATAGAACTGAACAAGCCCATTAGGGAAACAACCTATGAGACGCTCAAAAACGCAATCATTATGGGGACGATTCCTGCGGGCTCTCGTTTGATAGAAACAGTTTACGCGGAAACCCTTCACATCTCACGCACACCGCTGCGTGAGGCGTTTAGGAAGCTTGAGTTGGATGGCCTGGTCGAATATGTAGAGCGCAGGGGGGTCATTGTCCGCGCCTTTACGATTGATGATATTGAAGAGACATTTACAATCCGGAATGCCCTGATGATGTTGATTATCCCCTCAGTTTTTGAGAATGTACAATCAGCACATTTAGATGCACTTCAGCAGATACTGGACGCGATGGACATTAGCCAAAAGGAAGAAAACGCGGAGGAGCTTGCAAAGTACAACCGTGATTTTCACAGAATCATCGAGCAAATATCCGATAAAAAACGGATTTTACGTGTGATTGACAGCCAGGAGGAGTACATCAACCGCTTCTCCAGGATAGCGATTGAAAGCGTTGTCAGGCGGTCTAATGCGCATCAGGAACATCATGAGATGGTTCGAATGCTGCGGGAAGGGGAGCAAGACACCTTCGCCAAACTGATGGAAAACCACCTGAATGAAAGTAAGATGGCTTGTCTTGCGACGGTTCCGCTGGGTAAGAAAAAGGCGGAGGACTGACCCTGCGCTAAGACTTAATGAAAAACATGCAGGCAAGCATGTTTGTATAAAGTATTAAATGATTGTTGAAACAGGAGGGACCATGAACGACATTCAAATCGCGCAAGCTGCGCAGCCAAAGCCCATTAATGACATCGCAAAAGCATATCAAATCCCGGAAGACGCATTGATGCCTTTTGGCAATATCATTGCAAAAGTTAACCCCGTAAAACTGCGGGATTTGCCAACCAAAGGGAAACTCATTCTTGTAAGTGCAATCACACCAACGACCGCGGGCGAAGGTAAAACCACCGTGTCCATCAGCCTAGCCGATGGATTGAGTGCCATCGGCAAACAGGCCATGCTGGCGTTGCGCGAGCCCTCCATGGGGCCGGTTTTTGGTATGAAAGGCGGCGCGACTGGAGGAGGTCATGCCCAGGTGTTGCCGATGGAGAACATCAACCTGCATTTTACGGGTGACTTCCACGCCATCACCTCGGCAAACAATTTGCTTTGCGCAATGGTGGACAACCACATTCAACAGGGTAATCAGCTCAACATCGATGAACGCCAGGTACGCGTCCGCCGCTGCATGGATATGAACGACCGGCAATTACGGTATATCGTGGATGGCTTGGGCGGCACCGGCAACGGTGTTCCGCGTGAGGATGGGTTTGATATTACCGCAGCCAGCGAGGTTATGGCTTCCTTCTGTATGGCGAACAATTTGATGGACTTAAAGAAACGCCTCGGCAATATTGTTGTTGCCAGAAGCCGTGACGGACAAAACATCACCTGCGCGCAGATTGGCGCCAATGGCGCCATGGCGGCCATGTTGCGTGACGCTATGATGCCCAACCTTGTTCAGACACTTGACCATACCCCTGCCCTCATCCACGGCGGACCGTTTGCAAACATCGCCCATGGCTGCAATTCCATAGTTGCGACAAAGATGGCTCTTCAGTTGGCAGATTATGTCGTGACAGAGGCTGGTTTTGGCGCGGATTTGGGCGCTGAAAAATTCATTGACATTAAATGCCGTGCAAGTGGGCTACGGCCTGATTGTGTTGTGCTGGTTGCGACGATTCGTGCGCTTAAGCACCATGGCGGCGTGCAAAAAGCGGATTTGAATACGCAGAATGTCCCAGCACTTGAGGCGGGGCTTGAAAACTTGCTGGCGCATATTCGCAATGTCCGTACAGTGTGGAACCTGCCGGTTGTGGTCGCGATTAACCACTTTGTGACCGATAGCGAGGCAGAGATAAAGACACTGCAATCCGCAATGGAAAAGGAAGGCGTTCCTTGCAGTTTCAGCGATGGTTGGGCCAAGGGCGGCGCAGGTGCGAAGGAACTGGCTCAGGACGTTGTTGACCTGCTGGCGAAAGGTAACAAGCCGGAAATCACCTTCACCTATTCGGATGAAATGTCACTGTTTGAAAAGGTCGAGGCGATTGCGAAAAAGATCTATCACGCGGGCAGTGTCAATTTCTCCGCGCAAGCCAAAAAGATTTTGACCCAGCTGACGGAGGATGGCTTTGGCCATTATCCAGTTTGCATCGCGAAAACGCAGTATTCCTTTAGTGACAACGCCAAACTGCTAGGCGCGCCCAGCGGGTATGAGCTCACCATCCGTGACGCACGCTTGTCTGGCGGCGCGGGCTTTATTGTGGTATTTGCAGGTGACATCATCGCCATGCCCGGATTGCCAAAGCAGCCCGCAGCCCTGAATGTTGACGTAGACGACAACGGGGTTATCAGCGGTATTTTCTAATTAACATGGTAACGCGCTCCAGGCGAAGGCCTTTGGCCGGAGCGGGGAAGGACTATGACATCAGTGTAAAACCTTCCAAAATGAGCCGATAGGAGATCTTTCGTATGAAAAAACTACTGCTTATACTGTTGACGCTTAGCATCTGCTGCGGTGTTTGCTTACCAAGCGCATTAGCAGATGAAGAGGTGTCCATCATCGACCTGGATCCCGGCATCAGCGAGACACCGAGTCCAGAGGCAACCCCTGCTGTTAACCCTAAGCATGAGGCGGAAGAGCCCGCCCCCAGTGTTCCGCTGGAAAAAGTATTCAAGGATGGCACCATTCAGTTGGTCATTACCGCTGGCGGCGACATGACCATTGGTGGGGATGTGCGCAAACGCGGGGATTCCTTGTTTACGCGTGAGTTAAAGCGTCAAGATGGTGATGTTCATTTCCTTATGCGCAATGTGCGGGAGATTTTCGAATCTGACGACATGTCGATTGTGAACTTTGAAGGCACTTTGACAACGGCACCCGTATACAAAACCAATAACCAGTTTGTGTTCTCCGCACCACCGGAATATGTGGAAATTTTAAAGCAGGGGAGTATTGAGGCTGTCGCCTTAGAGAACAACCACGTGTTTGACCATGGCCAGGCGGGTCTTGATGAGACGAAGGCGACGCTTGAAAAAGCCGGCATTGTCTGGAGCGATTCCCAGAGTATCGGTGTATACACGGTTAATAACGTCACCATTGCTATGCTTACCTATCAGCAATACCGTGAAAAAGTGGAGGAGCTGCTGGTCAAAGTGCCGCAGGATGTCCAAAACGCGAAAGCGCTGTATGACATCGTTATTGTCAGCTTTCACTGGGGACAGGAGCTGGATTATAAACCCAATAAGAATCAGATCAAACTGGGCAGAACGACAATTGATGCGGGAGCTGACCTGGTGCTGGGACATCACAGTCACCGCGTAAACCCCATTGAAAAATACAAGGATCGGTACATTGTATACTCCCTGGGCAACTTCAGCTTTGCCGGCAACAACAAACCCAGTGACATGAGCACCTTCCTGTTTCAGGTTCGCTTTAATGTCAAGGCCGATACAATAGAAACCGCAGGTTTCCGGATTATTCCCAGCCGTATCTCCTCCAAGTCTGACTACAATGATTTCGCACCGACGCCTTTTACAGATCAACGGCTGATCGACAACGTAGTGAACATGCTGCTCAAAAACAGCAAGGGGCTGGACTACGCCGTTGATTATTACCCGGTGGATTGGGACTAAATGCGCGCAAAACTGCTTTTTTTAGCTGAAAAACCTGAATACCAGGAGGGTATGCGACTGGCGCAGGAGATGCTGAGCGAGTTGGCTGTAGCCTTTTCGCACAGTTTTTTAATGCGTGAAAAATTGCTGGACGGTGAGCCTGCACAGCAAGAACTGCTTGAGATGGCGGGTGATCATGACGCAGTCGTCTTATTCGGCAGTGAATCCTTTGCTGATCAATTTGCTGCAGAGATGTCCTGTTTTGCAGGCATGATCCAGGCTAAACGCCCTGAAACCATCAGCGAACTCAGCAGGTTAAAGGAAGGGAACATTCCTGCGGTTGATTTTATCTGGCCTATATCCGACCAATCTGCTGTAATCAGCAAAACAGCCGTCACTGCCTGTGCCCATGCCAAAAAGCGGGGACAGAACATCGTACTTTCCCATAATGATGTAACGAAGGACTGGGAAACTGCCGTGAACAGAGCGGCTATGTATGCCGCCTTGCCATCCCCGTTCATTTTGCCGCTACATGATGTGATGAATACAGTGCTTTTCCAGCCTGAGCATCCTTTTGTCGTTTTAGCTTGTGCCGATGAAAAAAGTTTGCTGAATAGCCTGCTTTGTTTTATGAGCGGTACAGAACTGCTGCAGCACACCTGCTATGTTTCGGATCAACTGAGGTTACATGCTGTTGTTCCGCCCGTAAGCCAGCAGGGCGTGCCGCTGTTTTCTGCCCTTTACGCAGCAGCCGGCGCCATTAGGGAGTCCTTGAGCCTTGAACAGGAAGCGGATTGTCTGGAAACAGCGATTGACAATGTATTGGCGTCAGGCTGGCGAACGCCAGAGTTTGGCATGTGGCCCAAAACCATTTCCCATGAAGAAGCGCTGCGATTGGTTGTCGAGCAGGTGCATCTTGCGGGCGAATTGATGGAGAAATTGCATTAGAAAGAAATATAAATAAAGGCAGTGAGGTGACTCATCACCCCACTGCTCATATTTTGTGTGATTATTTCTCCCGTACCGACCTGGCCAGGGTTTCTGCGCCTTTGGTCATTTTAATGCTGCGGTCATTTAAAACCCATAGTGCTTCCACGTCCGGCAGGGACTCCACAAACGCATAGCCTTCCTCAAATGGCATCAGGAAAACAGCTGTGGATAACAAGTCTGCGATGCCAGAATCCTGGGTGATGATGGTGACAGAGCGGATATAGGAGGGGGGCATCAGTGTGTCAGGGGCGACCAGATGATGGTAGCGGACACCATCAACGGTAAAATACCGTTGATAATCCCCGCTGGTGACAGAGGACATATCGGACAAGTACAGAACATCGATGATGTCATTCCCGCCGGGCAGCACCAAGGAGACGTCTGGATCTTGAATCCCAATACCCCAGGCGTCACGTCCATCCAAAGGGGGAAGACCTGCACGCACATTGCCGCCAGCGTTTACAATAAAGTTGGGCATGGGGGAGTGTAAAAGATACTGCGAGACCAGTTCCGTCGCGTAACCTTTGGCAACAGCTCCCAGATCCAATTTTAGTAAAGGATCAGCATAAAACACCGTTTGCTTGTCTTGATCTAAAACAACATCATCAAAATTGGTGTGCTTGGCTGCTTCTAACAAGTGTTCCATCTCCGGCAGTTTGGCTCGGTCCGGATGCATCTCTGCGTTCTCGCGCTCATCATGCCAGAGGGACAGCACAGTGCCCAGCGCTATATTGACACGCCCTTTGGTCTTAGGCTGATTTGTTTTGCACCAGGACAGCAAGTCAAACAATTCTTTCTGCACCACGACAGGTGCTTTGCCCGCGTTATTGTTTAAATAGTACAGGTTATGGAGCCCCTCATAGGGGTAGTATTGATTAAACTGCCTGTGGTATTCATTGAACATCTGTTCAGCCTTGGCAGTTAGTTCATCAAACACCGTTTTGCTTTCAGCAAACCCGATGATGGTAATGGCTGTATCAAAGGTACCAAAGAACATGTAGGAGTATTTCCGCATGCTCGTGTGTTGTTCTGTACTCTCAGCCCTGGCAAAAGGAAACCCTGCGGCTGCAAGTATTACAAGCGCGGCTGCAATGGAAAGGATGCGTCTCTTCATCGATTTACTCCGAATAGCCAAGCGTTTTCAAGTCGTTGTTTGAGTTGCGCCAATCAGGCTTTACCCTAACCCATAGTTTGAGCATAATCTGGGTATGCAGCAATGCTTCAATCTGCGCCCTGGCCTGGCTGCCAATTTTGCCCATCATCGCACCTTGCTTACCAATGATAATCCCCTTGTGCGATGGACGTTCGCAGTAGAGATCGGCATATATCTCCGTCAAATTTGGGCTAAGCTCTTTCATGTCGCGGATTTCTACACCAATACCATGCGGGACTTCTTCCTGAAGCAAAAAGAGGGCTTGCTCGCGGATGAGCTCTGCGATGATCTCCCGCTCACTTTGTGTAGTCCACTGATCCTGGGGATAATACTGCGGCCCTTCCTTCAGGGTGATAAGTACGCATTCCAGCAATTTATCAACGCCTTCACCAGTTTTCGCGGACATAGGGAGGATTTCATCAAAGCCGTCTTCTGCGTATTCTGCAATGATGGGCAGTAGCTCCTGTGGATGAACCAGGTCAATTTTGTTGAGCACCAGGAACTTGGGAATTTTGTGTTTTGCCAGATTTCTGATGGTCTCCCGTTCTTGTGGATCTTTGCGTGAAACATCAGCAATCACAATCAAGGCGTCGATGGCCTGCAGGGCGTCCTGAATGGATTTATCCATAAACTCACCCAGTTTGGTTCGCGGCTTGTGAATCCCAGGTGTATCCACAAAAACTACCTGATGATTTTCTCCGTTATGAATACCGATGATCTGGTTACGTGTGGTTTGCGGCTTGGGGGTCGTGATGGCAATCTTCTCGCCAATCAGCGCGTTGAGCAGCGTGGATTTGCCCACATTGGGACGGCCTACGATGCTCACAAAGCCAGAACGAAATACTGCGTTTACTGGTTCAGTCATGCTGATCCTCCTTAAAACCAGAGAACCCATGCGGAAGCAGCTCATCCAAGGTCGTTTTCTCTACCTGATGATCGCCCCAGGTAACAAGGACGCGCAGCTTTGGGGCAAACTCAACCAGCACTTGTCGGCAGGCACCGCATGGCCAGGGCGCGGTTTGATCCGCTGCGATAGCGATGGCCTTGAAGGCTTTATTGCCTTCACTTACCGCCTTGAAGACCGCTGTGCGCTCTGCGCAATTGGTTAGGCCAAAGGCGGCGTTTTCCACGTTGCATCCCGTGTAGACCGTGCCATCTTCACATAATAATGCAGCGCCGACCTTATAATTTGAATAGGGGGAATAAGCGAAATCACGAGCGCTCCGCGCTGCTTCCAACAGTTCCTCCTCGATGGCATCTTTTTCAAAGGCCATTTGAAGGGCTTGTTCTTCTTGTTTACGCATGATAGTCTGGTCCTCCTTGTTGATGTGATCATACCCAAATAGATGGAATAATCCGTGGACAAACAAATAGGTCATCTCACGTAGTAGTGCATGCTGGTACTGATGTGCCTGGATTATTGCCCTTGGTACGCTGATGATAATATCTCCTAGGAAAAACGCGCCAATCTCGCTATCCCAAATTTTTTGAGCTTCAGGGGTTTGCTCATCAAACAGGCTCTCCGGTGTCAGCGGCAAACCGGGAAAACTAAGCACATCTGTAGCGTTGTCCAGGTTTCGCCACATTTGGTTTATGCGCCGGATACCCTCATCGTCCGTCAAGGTCAAGCTTAAGCTACAGGGCGATTGAATGTTCATAACGCGCTTGCAGGCCTTCGCAGCCCGTAAGAAAGCATCATCTGGAATATCCAGATTCACCTGTCGGTCAACTTCCAGTATCATCATTCATTGCCTTTTGGGGCAAGGACGGGTTTCCGTTCTCATCTTGCTTGTTGACTGTTGTTTCAACTGGCTTTACAGCTTCTGTGGTGCTTGCAAGCTGCGGTACGGGTGTGTTTGTTAAGAGCTCAACAGCAGTTTTTGGTGTCTTGCCTTTGCCGGGACCTCGCAATTGCTGCAGGTGAGCAATCAACCGCTCGCCCGGGGGCAGCTTGTCAATCTCCTTGGGGTACTCAATGCGTTCGTGGAACACGCCATAGATGACTGAAGCGCAGCTGTCGCGTACCAGCGCCAGCTGATGCAGGGTTAGCGGCGCATTGACAAGCATACCGCTTTGCACCTTCTTTTGGATTAATTCCTCAATGAAGGCAACAATCTCATCCGGTGTTGGGTTGGACAAAGTCCGCACTGCCGCCTCAATTGTATCGCAAAGCATAATCAGGGCACCTTCAGCAGTTTGGGGCGGGACGCCGGGGTAGCGGTAATCAGCCTCATCAATGGGCTTGCCGTCCGCCTCCTGGAGCGCTTTGTGGTAGAAAAATGATACCAAAGCACCGCCGTGATGCTCTGCGATAATCTGCTGAATCTCATAAGGCAAGCGATGCTGCTTGGCCAGCGCAATGCCTTCCCGCACATGGGACACAATAATGGCTGCGGACACCTGAGGGCTGGTTGTATCGTGTATGTTGCCACTACCAATCTGGTTTTCTTTGAAATACAATGGCCGCCTTAGCTTGCCAATGTCGTGAAAATAGGCACCTGCACGCGCAAGCAAGGGATTCGCGCCAACAGCTTCAGCAGCAGTTTCCGCTAAATTGGCGATGATGATGCTGTGGTGATAGGTTCCTGGTGCCTCCATCAGCAGCCTGCGCATCAGGGGATGGTTGGGGTTTGTCAGGTCCAAAAGGCGCATGGGCGTGGGCAGGTTAAACAAGGATTCCGCTGCGGGCTGCAAGGAGAGGCACAGCAGGGAGCTGATAGCGGTGCCCGCCAGTGCAAACAAGGCTTTGTAAACAGTTGTGCTCAAACTCACGCTGGTCATCAGCCCAATTGCCAGCACAATTAAAAAACTGAATGCACTGGCTATGCCACCTGAAAACAGGATGTAAGAGCGCTGGTAACGCTTGTGTAGCAAAACGGCAGTTAAAGTACCTGCGAAAATGGTCATCACAAACAGGTTGGTCATGTCAAGGTTTGCAGCGCCCATGCCACTGGTGAGCATCAAGGGTGCAATCAATGTGGTCGCTGTTCCCAAAATCAGCGCGGGGACTACACCCAGCGTGACGGTAAGCAGCATATAGGGCAGCAGCAAACTGGCCAGATAGATGGCGTCAAGAGACTTGGCCAGCAAGCTCAAAGCCAAAGTTAGCACAGCGGTGATATAGACAATCAGCAAGCGTTTGATGTCCTGATATACAGATTTACAAAAGACGGATAAAAAGACAGCCAGCAACAATAAAATACAGGAAACAATTAAGCTTGCGCCAATGTACATAGTATAGTCAATGGTAGTATTGCTCAGCAGGCCCAAGCTGTCGAGCATTTCAATCTGATTTTCTTTGATGCGGCCTTCACCTGCGACCACGATGTTTTGCCCTTGTTGATAGATAACCGGCTCCACTGCTTCCCAGGCGGCTTGGCGGGCTGCCTCTGTCGCGTCCTCATCTACAACCATATTGGGTTGAATGATGGCACGAAGCAAAGGCAAAACAACGTTTTGCAGCAGATTCACGTTGGTTTTAAAGCCAACAATCTGCATTATGGATGTGATGGTGACGGATTCCTGGCTTTGTGTGACATTGCCCTGCATTGTGTTTCGGATGGCGGGGTTGAGTGAGGCATACATCTCATCAAACTGATCTTCCGGCGTGTTCATCAACGTTGCAATCTGGAAGTCCTTCATGGGGACAAGGTTTAGGATGTTATGCGCCGCTGTAAATTCATCAACAGTGTAGACCCTGTTGGGGCCATAATCTGATAATGACTGCGCAAACTGACGGACCGCCAGCATCTGGGCGTAGACAGATTCCAGGTTTAGCATTACCTGGTCAGCGACACCCTCCTGGAAATGATATACAGGCGTCACCCCGCTGGCCGCTTGCTCACGGTTGCGCAAGGTGGTCACCTCGTCCACCACGTCCTTATTGGCAGCGATGGTCTGGTTGGGAACCATACCCACTGAAAGATTATATCGTTTGGGTGTGACGCTGACTAAAAAAATCAGCAGACACAGCAAGGAGCCAATGCCTACAATCAACCCCTGGTGAAAAGGCTTAGCATAAATAAAGCCCCACCACCTATCCGGGCTCTTTGCCGGTTTGTGGTCCTGTTTGCTTAATGGTAATTCATGCATGATTGTTTTTCCTTGCTTCGTAAAGGTCATAAGCGTTGACAATTCGCCCTACAAGGTCGTTGCGCACCACATCATCCCGGCTTAAACGGACGATGCTGATGTCCTCAATATCTTTCAGCACATCCAGCGCGACGAGGAGGCCGGAACGTTTCAACGCGGGCAAGTCAATCTGGGAGGGGTCACCTGTGACGACAGTTTTTGCGTTGCGGCCCATGCGTGTTAAAAACATTTTCATTTGCTCAGGCGTGGTATTTTGCGCTTCATCCAGGATAATAAACGCATCATTCAGGGTGCGCCCGCGCATGAAAGCAAGCGGCGCTACCTCTATCGTGCCGCGTTCCAACATCCGCTGATAGGCCTCAATACCTACGATGTCATACAACGCATCGTACAGCGGGCGCAGGTAAGGATCCACTTTCTGCACCATATCACCCGGTAAAAATCCTAGCTTTTCACCGGCTTCAACAGCCGGCCGGGTAAGGATAATCCGCTCTATTTCCTTGTTGCGGTAAGCGACCGCTGCTAAAGCGATGGCCAGGAACGTTTTACCCGTTCCTGCAGGGCCGACTGCCAGCGTGAGCCCGGAGGTTCGCATTGCCTGTACGTACAGGCGCTGACCCTCAGTTTTGCTGACGATTCGCTTGCCGCGGTGAGTATAGGCTACGATGTTCTTGTTCAGGTTTTCGGCACTTTCCACCTTGTCAAGGCGGTCTTGCCGGGCCAGGGAAATCAGATAACGCACCCTGGACTCATCAATATGCTCGCCCGCATCCAAATAAGCGAGGAGCTCTGCAATAACCTGTTCTGCTATCCGGGTGTTGGCTTCCTCGCCGGATACGTGCAGCGCATTGTTACGCAAATGAATGGAGACATTTAAGCTGTCTTCCAATAATTGGATGTTGCGGTCATTCAGCCCAAACAAGGCGACGCATGAGTCAAACGCATTAAGAGGGATTGACAAACGAATGAAAACTCCTTCCAAACATTAGATCCGTTAAGGAGTATACCTTAACCATTTTATAATACACAAAAACAAAGGTTCAGGCAAGAAAACAGGCCTCGCGGGATGAGAGCCCCTTGTAGAATTGGCAATCACGGATAATACATGAACTGCAATCCATGCAGATGACAGGTGTCATGGAAATGGTAAGAAATTACGGCCCGGATTGCATTTTTAAGTGCAACATGCCGAACATCGTTTCGGAGTGCTTGCTGACTTGATTATATCCTTCAGTCTCTCCTCGAACAACTCCTCTGGGGTTCTATAGTTAAAGCGTCTACGTGGCAACTGGTTGATGAAT
>JAAYFC010000027.1 GCA_012728435.1 Clostridiales bacterium
GACCTTTTCTCTTCACCAAAACTTCTCTTTTAGCACTATTCCTATTCTTTAGTCACACTTTATTACACTAACTTCCGTTCATTTCACATGGTAATCTCCACACCCTTTACACTGTGGAAGTTACGATGTGAATTTACGACCTGTTTAATCAAGAAAGAGGTGGGTGGCATCCGGATATCGGAAAACATAAAAAACACAGCGGTTAAGATTTGTATATTTTGGCCTTCCCTGAATAAGTACACAGGCCATCAAATCAGACAACGCCAAGAAAGAGGACAAAGGGGGCATGTGGTATTTGAGAAAATAATAAACGAATCCTGCATGCCCTTTGAATTGCCTTCCCGCGCATGTCCTGGAGGTAAAAACCGGAGAAATCTTTATCCATCAAGGCCTCATACTATTTTGTGTCGCGGGCATCATGTTTTATTCGTGTGTTTTTATGTACAAAAATTGTATTTGACAATCGTCACCTAATTTGCGTATAATGGAAGGCGGAACAGCGTAATCGTCATTTGACAAACAACTATCCCTGTGTATAATTAACCGGTATATGCAGGGTATCTGCTGGAAAAACGGGGTTTTATCAGCAGATGACAGATGCCTGGCATCATTGGAATGAAGGTGAATTGTTAGATTGAACACAAAGACCTTGTTTTACATCTTGAAGCGGATTGTGCTGGCCATCGCCACCATCTGGGTGGTGATCAGCATCACCTTTTTCTTGATGCACGCGGTGCCGGGCGGCCCCTTTATCGGGGAGAAGGCCATCTCCAAGGAGGCCCAGGCGGCGCTGGAGGCCAAATACGGCTTGGATAAGCCGCTGCTTGAGCAGTACACCACCTATTTGGGCGATATTGTCACAAAGTTTGACTTTGGCCCCTCGCTCAAACAGCGCGGGCGCAGCGTCATCAACATCATCTTAACCGGCATGAAAACCTCCGCCAAGCTGGGGCTGATTGCCGCCGCGGGCGCTGCGGTATCCGGCATTATCCTGGGCGCGGTGGCAGCCCTGCGCCGCAACAAGTTCATCGACAAAGTCATCATGGTCATCACCACGGCCTTTGTATCGATGCCCTCGTTTATTATGGGCTCGCTTTTATTGATTCTGATATCAGTCAACCTGAAGTGGCTGCCGGCCAACGGCAGCACCACCCAGGGGCTGATTTTGCCGGTGATTACGCTGATGCTCTACCCCTTAGCCTATATCACGCGCCTCACGCGCTCCTCTATGTTGGATGTGCTGGGGCAGGACTATATCCGCACCGCCAGGGCCAAGGGGGTTTCCGGGCGCAATGTCATCTACGGGCACGCGGTCAAAAACGCGCTGATCCCCGTCATCACCTATATCGGCCCCATGCTGGCCTTTATTGTCACCGGGTCCATGGTGGTGGAGCAAATCTTCGCCGTGCCGGGCATTGGGCGGCAGTTTATCTCCAGCATCACCAACCGCGACTACACGATGATCATGGGCACCACCATCTTCTTGGCATCGCTCATCGTCATCATGAACTTAATCAGCGACATCCTCTACAAGGTTGTCGACCCCCGTATCGAGTTTGATTGATTCAGGAGGCGTGCTTTGACACCCAAACATAAACCCTTCAGCCTGCACATCGACGCGGACGCGTTTTTACCGGCCAGCGAGAAGGACAAGGAGTACTTCAGCCAGCTGCGCCCGTCCACCACCTTTTTCAAGGATGGGGTAAAGCGCCTGCTTAAAAACGGGGTCGCCACCGTCAGCCTGATTTTGATTGTGGTCATTACCCTGGCTTCCATCATCATCCCCTCCGTCTGGCCTTACTCCTATGAAAGCATGCTGGGCGTCATCCCCGGGCGGCCGGTGGACAGCAGCTACAACAACCTCAAGCCCTTCGAATACGGCAAGACGGAGCTGGCCCGGATCGAGGCCGGCGAAAAGGTCTTTCCGCACATCTTCGGCACGGATTCCCACGGGCGGGATTATTTTATCCGCGTCGTGTACGGTACGCGCATTTCGCTGGCGGTCGGCTTTTTCGCCAGCATCATCGTGCTGTTGATCGGCATGACCATCGGCTCCATCGCCGGCTATTTTGGCGGCAAGGTGGACCTGATCATCATGCGTATTGTGGACATCATCTATTCGCTGCCGGACATGCTGGTCATTATCCTGCTGGCGGTGGTATTGGGCAAGGTGCTCAACACCGAGGGCACCATCCTTGAAAAGATCGGCTCCAACATCATCAGCATGTTCATTGTGTTTGGCCTGTTGTATTGGGTCAGCATGGCGCGCCTGATCCGCGGGCAGATCCTCTCCCTGCGCGAACAGGAGTACGTGCTGGCCAGTATGGTCACAGGCGCCAAGGGCAGGTGGATCATCATGAAGCATCTGCTGCCCAACAGCATCAGCGTGGTCATCATCTCCACCGCCCTGCAAATCCCCAACGCCATCTTTACGGAAAGCTTCCTGTCCTTCCTGGGCCTGGGTGTCAACGCGCCCATGCCCTCCCTGGGATCGCTGGCTTCCGACGCCTTAAACGGCATCTCCTCCTACACCCACCGGCTGGTCTTCCCGGCTTTGGTGATCTGTCTGATTGTCTTGTCACTCAACCTGTTTGGGGATGGGCTGAGAGATGCCTTTGACCCCAAACTCAACGCGTAAAGGAGGACGGGAATTGCATCTGCTTGAAGTCAACAACCTGCACACCTCCTTCTTTACCGACGCTGGTGAGGTCAAGGCGGTGGACGGCGTGTCCTTTTACCTGGACCGCGGGAAGATCCTGGGCATTGTGGGCGAGTCCGGCTCCGGCAAATCGGTGACGGCTTATTCCATCATGCGCATCCTGGCGCCCACCGGCCGCATCGTCAGCGGCAGCATCAAACTGGCAGGCCAGGAGATCGTGGGCGCGGATGAGCGGGTCATGCACACCATTCGCGGCAACAAGATTTCCATGATCTTCCAGGACCCGATGACCAGCCTCAACCCCACCTACACGGTGGAGCACCAGTTAATGGAAGGCATCCTGCTGCACACCAAGCGCAACCGGCAGGAGGCCCGCGCCCGCGCGCTGGAGATGCTGCGCCTGGTTCATGTGAACGAGCCGGAAAAGCGCATGAAGCAATACCCCTTTGAGCTCTCCGGCGGCATGCGCCAGCGCGTGATGATCGCGATGGCGCTGGCCTGTGAGCCGGATATCCTTATCGCGGATGAGCCCACCACCGCGCTGGACGTCACCATCCAGGCGCAGATTCTGGAGTTGATCCAGGACTTGCAGCACAAGATGGGCATGTCCGTCATTTTAATCACGCATGATCTGGGCGTGGTCGCCCAAATGTGTGATGAGGTGGTGGTCATGTACGCCGGCACCATCTGCGAGCAGGGCACCGCGGACGAGATCTTCTACAACCCCAGGCACGAGTACACCAAGGGCCTGCTGCGCTCCATCCCCACGGCGTCCAACAACCATCAGCGCCTGCAGCCCATCTCCGGCACGCCGATTGACCTGCTCAACATGCCCAAGGGCTGCCCCTTCGCGCCGCGCTGCGACAGCGCCATGAAGATCTGCCTCACCCAGCGACCGGAGAAACTGGTCATCAACCCCTATCACTACGCGGCCTGCTGGGTCAATGTCAGGGACGGCCTGGCGCATCCGGAGGGGCTTGAGCAAAAGGCGCAACCAGTAACCGCGAGCAAGGCAGGTGATTCCCATGAGTGATACGCAGCAGCGCAAGCCCCTGGTTGAGGTGAAGGACCTCAAGCAGTATTTCGACATCAACATGGGCTTCTTCCGCACCAAGCCGCTCAAGGCGGTGGACGGCGTCACCTTCAGTATCCAAAAGGGGGAGACACTGGGTTTGGTCGGCGAATCCGGCTGCGGCAAGACCACGGTGGGCCGCACCATGCTGCATTTGTACAAGCCCACCGGCGGGGAAGTCTTCTACGACGGCAAAAAGATCGAAACCGCGGAGGACATCCGCCAGATGCGCAAGAAGGCCACCATGGTCTTCCAGGACCCCTACTCCTCCCTCAACCCGCGCATGACGGTCAACGACATCATCGCCGAGCCCCTGGATGTGCACCGAATGTATGCCACCAAGCAGGAGCGCAACGCCCGGGTGCTGGAGTTGATGGACTATGTAGGCCTCAACAGCGAGCACGCCGCCCGCTACGCCCATGAGTTCTCCGGCGGCCAGCGCCAGCGCATCGGCATCGCCAGAGCACTTGCCATCAACCCGGATTTCATCGTGTGTGATGAGCCGGTGTCCGCGCTGGACGTGTCCATCCAGGCGCAGGTCATCAACATGTTTGACAGCCTGCAGGAAAAACTGGACTTAACCTATCTGTTCATCGCCCATGACCTCCTGGTCGTGCGCCACATCTCCACCCGCATCGCGGTGATGTATCTGGGTAAAATGGTGGAACTGGCGCCGGCGGAGGAGATCTACAACCGCCCCCTGCACCCCTACTCGCGCTCCCTGCTCTCGGCTGTGCCGATCCCGGACCCCAAGGTCGCGCGGGCCAACAAGCGCATTGTGCTCTCGGGTGATATCCCAAGCCCGCTCAACGCGCCCAGCGGCTGCCCCTTCAGGACGCGCTGCAAGTACGCGGCGGAGGAATGCGCGCAGTCCATGCCCCCCTTTGAGGAGGTGGAAACCGGCCGCTTCGTTGCCTGCCACCGCCTGGCTTACATCGACTAACTGGATTCCCGCGATGCCAAAGGCATTGATTGGATATACAAAGAAGGAGGAACCACCATGAAAAAGGTAGTATCACTGTTACTCGCCCTGGTTATGACCCTCAGCGTGATGACAACGGTTTTTGCGGAAAGCAAATCGTCCATCTCCGTCTCGCTGGCGTCAGAGCCTGACACGCTGGACCCTGCCCTCAACTCCGCGGTAGATGGCGCGACAATGATCGTCCATCTGTTCGCCGGCCTGTCCACCTGGGACAAGAACGACGAAGGACAGTTTGTCATCGTTCCGGACCTGGCTGTGGAACTGCCTGAGGGCGTCCTCAACGAGGACGACACCGTCACCTATACCTACACCTTAAAGGATGACCTGGTCTGGTCTGATGGCCAGCCGCTGACCGCGAAGGATTTTGAGTTCGCGTGGAAGCGTGCCGCCAGTGCCGATCTGGGCGCTGACTATGGCTACATGTTTGAGGTCGTCAAGGGCTATGGCGAAGAGCTGGCTGTCAAAGCGCTGGACGACAAAACCTTGGAAGTGACCATCAACAACGTCATCCCCTACTGGAATGAGCTGCTGGCCTTCCCAACCTACTTCCCCGTGCGCGAGGATGTGGTGGCCAACGAAGCCTGGGCGACCGATCCGTCCACCTACATTGGTAACGGCCCCTACACCATGACCGGCTGGGAGCATGACAGCGTCATCACCCTGACCAAGAACCCCACATACCATGCCGCGGACACCGTGCTGATGGAAGAAATCAAGGCTTTCCTGTCTGATGACTCCAACAACATGCTGGCCAACTTCAAAAACGGCACCTGGCTGCTGATTGATGACGTGCCCGTGTCTGAGATCGCCAGCCTCAAGGAAGAGTATCCCAACGAGTTCGTCATCGCCGGCCAATTGGGCACCTACTATGTCAACCTCAACGTCAACAAGAACCTGCTTCCTGAGGGCAGTGAGTTAACCGGTGTGGACGCCCAGAAGGCCAACGAGGAGATCCGCAAGGCCCTCACCCTGTTGTTTGACCGCAACTACATCGTCACCAGCATCGCCCAGGGCGGCCAGCAGCCCGCGTCCACCTTTGTCGCAGCAGGCCTGACCGACGCGGACGGCTCCACCGAGTTTTACCAGAACGCTGGGAATAACGAAGGCTTCGCCGGCTACTTCAATGTGGCTGAAGATGCCTACATGGCCAACTTCGAAGCAGGCATGGAAACCCTGAAAAAGTTCTATACCTTTGATGAAGCCACCGGCATGTTCAAGGACTTCCCGACGCTTGAGTACCTGTACAACACCTCCGCCGGCCACAAAGCCATCGCGGAATACCTGCAAAGCGTCCTGGCCGGCATCGGCATCACCATCAACCTGGTCAACCAGGAGTGGGCCACCTTCCTCAACACCCGCAAACAGGGTGATTACGAAGTCGCCCGCAACGGCTGGATCGGTGACTACAACGATCCCATCTCCTTCCTGGATATGTGGACCAGCGAATCCGGCAACAACGACGTGCAGTTCGGCAAGGGTGACCACGCGGATGTCGCCATGTACAACCTGGATCTGACGCCCTTTGGCCTGGATGTGAAGGTTGAGAACGGCACCTGGGCGCAAACCTATGACGTGCTCATCAAAGCCGTCAAGGGCAGCACCAACACCGAGCACCGCTTTGCCATGATGCATCTGGCTGAGGACATGCTGATGGCGACCGGCTGCCTCATCCCCATCTACTACTACACCGACTTGTACATGGTGGACAGCAGCGTGCAGGGCTTCTTCTCCATCCCGCTGGGATACAAGTACTTCAAGCAAGTCACCATCTCCAAGTAACATCATCTGTTAACTTAAGCCCGGGCAGCCTGCGCTGCCCGGGCGTTTGCTATTCACCATTTATTGATATTTCGCTGCGTTTTGGGTGGTATAATAACAGTGTAATGTTGTTTTTTATGCTGTTGAGAGGAGACTGTTATGCCGCTGTTTAATGATCCCACCTTCTTACTGCTGATTCCGGCCTTCCTGCTGGCCCTCTGGGCGCAGAGCATGGTCAAATCCGCCTATAAAAAATACAGCCGCATGCCCACCCAAAAGGGCATCCGGGCAGCGGAAGCCGTCACGCGCATGCTGCATGACGCCGGCAACCACAACGTGGGGCTGGAGCGGGTGCCCGGCGCGCTGACGGACCATTACAACCCCAAGACCGAGGTGCTCAGCCTGTCTGAGGAGGTCTACAACTCCTCCAGCGTGGCCGCGGTCGCGGTGGCCGCGCACGAGGCAGGCCACGCCATGCAAAAGCACGAGGGCTATGCGCCCCTGGGCCTGCGCAGCGCCATTGTGCCAGTGGTTAACATCGGCTCAAGCCTCAGCATGCCTATTTTCATTCTGGGCATCGTCATGTCCTTTCAGCCCCTGGTCTGGGCAGGCATTGTGCTGTTTTCCCTGGCGGTGCTGTTTGCCCTGATTACCCTGCCCACAGAGTTTAACGCATCCTCCCGCGCCATCCGCATGCTGACCACCAGCGGCATCATCACCACGCCGGAGGAGGAGCGGGGCGCCAAAGCCATGCTGCGCGCCGCCGCCATGACCTATGTGGCCAGCGCCATTGGCGCCATGCTGCAACTGCTGCGCCTCATCCTGATCGCGGGCAACTCGCGCAGTAGGGATTAATTTTATACTGTACGCACTCATTAACGCTTCCATGAGCTGGTCCTTTTTCGCCTCCGCGTTATCTCATTCAGTCAACGTAGCACTGCGGCTACGCCTCCTTCACTCGATTTAGCGGAGACAAAAAAATCCTCAGCTCCTGTTTGCGTTAACTCATGTGTACAGTATATGAAGATAAACAAGCATGTGAAAACTGTGGAATGGCCGCGTGTTTGTTTTTTGTGCTTTGATTGTTTATAATTAAACCGTCTGTTAGGATAGATACATCGACTGATAGGGGGGTTCTTGCAGCGTGAAAGATTATTTGAGGCGCCTGTTCGCCTCTTCTTCGCTTGTACCGGAAAACAGGCGCCTGGGCGAGATCCCAAACAGCAGGGAAGCCTACGGGCAGGTCTTCACCATCGCCATGCCTGCCATCCTGGAATTGGTGCTGATGAGCCTGATTGGCTCGGCCGACATCATCATGGTAGGCCAGTTGGGCAAAAACGCGCTGGCGGCGGTCTCGCTGCCCAGCCAACCGCGCATGATCATGCTGATGCTGTTCTTCGCGCTCAACGTGGGCGTCACCGCCATCGTCGCCCGCAGGAAAGGCGAAGGCCGGCGTGACGCAGCCAATGCTACCCTGCGCAATGCCATCATGCTGGGCTTTGCCCTCTCCGTCATCGTCGCGGCCCTCACCGTCATTTCTGCCGAGCCTTTGATGCGCCTGGCCGGCGGGCATGACCGCACGCCGGATGACGCGGCGGTGCTGCGCGGCGCGGTGGATTATTTTGTGATTATGGCCTATGCCCTGCCCGTTAACGCAGTCAGCATGTGCATCAGCGCCGCGCTGCGCGGCGTGGGGGACACCAAGATCCCCATGAAGGTCAACATCATCTCAAACCTGGTCAACGTGTTCTTCAACTTCTTGCTCATCTTCGGCCACCTGGGCTTCCCGGCCATGGGCATCCGCGGCGCCGCCATCGCCAGCGTCATCGGCATGGTGGTGGGTCTCATCCTGTCCTTTGTGGCCATCATGCATTACAAAAACAGCTATCTGCGCATCTCCTTTGGGGACAACTGGCGGGTTGACCCGCACACCATGCGCGCCATCGTCAAGGTGGGCGGCAACGCGGTGGTGGAGCAAACCAGCATGCGCATCGGCTTTTTCCTCTACAGCCGCATCATGTATTCCCTGGGCGTCACGATGTTCGCGGCGCACAACATCGCCATGCAGTTCCTGGCGCTTACCTTCAATTTCGCCGACGGCCTGTCTGTGGCCGCCACCTCCCTGGTGGGGCAGAACTTGGGCCGTGACCGGCGAGATTTGAGCCTGCTGTACGGCAAGGTCACACAGCGCATCGCGCTGGTACTCAGCCTGCTGCTGGGCGCTTTAACAGCGCTGTTCCGCTACCCGGTCAGCCAGCTGTTTATCAACCCTGGCACACCGGACGCGGCGCATGTCATCATGTACGCGGCGCAGACCATGCTGGTGGTCGCCCTCATGCAGCCTTTGCAGATGTCCTCTGTTGTGCTGTCCGGCGGCCTGCGGGGCGCAGGGGATAACCTGTACGTGGCCGGCGTGATGATGGTGTGCGTGTCCATCATCCGCCCTGTGATGGCCTGGCTGGCGGTTGATGTGCTCAAGCTGGATCTGCCCATGGTCTGGCTGCTCAGCCTGGCGGAATTCGGCTTGCGGCTTATCTTCTTTTACCGGCGCTTTGAAAGCGGCAAGTGGGCCTTCAAACGCGTGTAACCACCGCGCGCTGTGTGTACAATCCTGGTAAGGAATTTTAAAGGAGGTGCCGGATGGCTGAGAAGAAACTGACGCTCAAACAGGTGGAAGCGTCCATCGCCAAGGTCAATGAGGACATCGCGAAGCTTAAAACGCGCATGGAAAAATTGGCCGAGGACAAAAAGAAACTGATGAGCGAGAAGCGCAAGCTGACTGCCGCCAAGACCAAGGCCGCGGCGGCCAAGACCACCACCGCCGCCAAGAAGGCGACTACCACCGCGAAGAAGACGGCATCTGCCGCCAAAACCACTGCGAAAAAGACAACTACAGCTGCCAAAAAGACCACGGCCAAGGCGGCATCCACCGCGAAGAAGACCACCACCGCCAGGAAAACACCCGCCAAAAAGACAAGCACAACCAAAAAGACCGCCTCCAAGAAGGAAGAAAGCCTGCTGGGCGGCGTGCTGGACGGCTTGAAAGACGCGGGCTTGGATTTGGAAGGCATGCTCAAATCCGTCGTGGACCCGGGTAATAAGTAAACGCTAATACCATTGTGACAGCCCCAGGCCAGCCAGCCTGGGGCAGTTGTCTGTGCGGATCCTGGCTTCATAGGACAAACTGTGAATTTTCTGCAACAATGATGTCAAAACCGCCCACAAATCGTTGACAATTCAACAAATTGCTGTATATTGTAGGGCAAGGATTAACGGAGGTTCACATGGTTAAGAGAAGAGGGGAAAAGCTGTATTCGCTGGTATTCCGCCAGATTCGCGCCTATATCCTACAAAATAACCTGCAGCCGGGGGATTTGCTGCCCACAGAGCAGGCGCTGGTGGACATGCTGGGTGTCAGCCGCAACGTGCTGCGGGAGGCCATCAAGTCCATGGAGCTGCTGGGCATGGTGTCCGCGCAGCCTGGCCGGGGCACGATGCTCAAGGCCTTCAACCTGGATTTTGTGTTCCATAATGTCATCTTCGCCGCCGCCGGGGAGGAGGACAACGCCGTCGCGGAAATGCTGGACATCAGAAAGCGGCTGGAATTGGCCTATATGCGCCAGGCTTTTGAAACCCTGGAAGGCGAGGACGTCGCCCGCATCAGGGAGATCATGGAGGCCATCAAGCAGCAGTGGGAGGAGCAGCGCATCTTTACGGAGCACGACCGCGAGTTCCACATGGC
>JAAYFC010000028.1 GCA_012728435.1 Clostridiales bacterium
GGAGTGGCCGCCATGCCAGGCTGTCCGGCGGGTCAGCCTTCCCCCCGCAGGGGCTGACCCTTACGCTGACCCCGCATGGCGGCAGAGGCTCCCTGTCAATCCGGAAAGCAGGCAATTTCCGGTGGCGTTTCTCCTTAGCTCCCTGTCCGAAATTGTAGCATGGAGCCGTTCATGCCTTCCTCTCCATCATGCTGGTATCCCTCCTCTTCGCCTTTGCAGCCGGCATCCCGCTGGCCAATATCCCGGGCGTCATTGGGGATGGCTTCTCGGGCACCTTCAAAACCATCGGCATCGTCATCATCCTGGGCGCCCTGGTTGGCACTTTGCTTGAAAAGACGGGCGCCGCGCTGAAGATGGCGGACACGGTGGTCAAAATTGTGGGCAAGAAACGCCCCGAGGCCGCCCTGATCATCATGGGCTGGATTGTCAGTATCCCCGTGTTTTGCGACTCCGGCTTTGTCATCTTAAACCCCATCCGCAAGGCGCTGGTGAAGCGCACCTGCCGTTCCTCCGTCGCGGCCACGGTGGCGCTGTCCATGGGCCTGTACATTGCCCACTGCTTCATCCCGCCCACGCCCGGCCCCATCGCCGCCGCCAACACCCTGTTTGAGCAGGGCCTGGTCAACACCGAGACCAACCTGCTGTTGGTGATGGGCATCGGCGCTGCCGCCTCCATCCTGCCGCTGATTTTTGGCTTCCTGTATGCCCTGTTCATTGGCAAGCGCGTACAGGCCAGTGATGAGGCCAACATGCCCGCGGCTGAGGGCGAGGTTGTTATGACCTATGAGCAGCTGGTCGCCTCCTATGGCAGGCTGCCTTCCGGCCTGCTCTCCTTCTCCCCCATTGTGGTGCCCATCCTGCTCATGGCCCTGTCCTCTGCCTTTAACATGGCAAAATTATCAGTGCCGGTGGTCAGCTTTCTGGGTACGCCCATCATGGCGCTGGCTGTGGGCGTCCTGTTGGGCATCTTCCTGCTGTGGCAGTCCGGCAAGATGAGGGATTTCTACAACATCACCAACGAAACCCTCAAGGTCACCGGGCCCATCCTCTTTGTCACCGCGGCCGGCGGCGTGTTGGGCAAGGTCATCGCTACCTCCGCCCTGGTGCCCTACATCCAGGAGAACGCCACGGCGCTGTCCTCCCTGGGGCTGTTCTTCCCCTTCCTGCTGGCGGCCATTTTGAAGACCGCGCAGGGCTCCTCCACGGTGGCCATCACCACCTCCGCCGGCATCATTGCCCCCCTCCTGGCCACGCTGGGCCTTGCGACCCCTGTGGGCGCGGCCCTGGTCACCATCGCCATTGGCGCGGGCGCCATGACGGTTTCCCACGCCAACGACAGCTACTTCTGGGTGGTTACCAACTTTGGCGCAATGACCCCGGAAAACGGCTACAAAACCCAGACCCTGGGCACCCTGGTGATTGGCGTCGCCGCCATCATCAACGTCTTTATCATCAGCTTGATTGTCTGATTATCCCAAGTAATACTTGACGAAAACTTTAACGCACTCATGGGCAGAGCAATTTTTTGTCACCCGCGAAGACGAATGAAGGAGGCGTAGTCGCAGCCTACGCTGACTGAATGAGTCAAAGCGGAGGCGAAAAAGGGCCTGCTCATGGAAGCGTTTAAGTTTGAGTCTAGTATAAAGCAAACGGCACGCGTCGGATGGCGCGTGCCTTTTCAATGCGTGCGTTTGGTGTTACAGCATCATCATCATCAGCGTGTAGGTCCAGTGCGCGAAAACGCCGGCCGCCAGCCCGCCAATGGTGTGGGACAGGATGGCCTTGCCCGTTAAGTGGGAAAAGCCCAGGGTGTTCATCATGGCCACGTGGGTGCTTAAATACCCGCTAAAGCACATGCACATGCTGGTGAACACTGCCACATCATGCGGGTTGGCCAAGCCCTCCGCCACCAGGCGGGAGACGATGGAAAGCGACGCGCCGGAGGAGCCCAGCGCCGTGATGGGCACCGCGATACCCTCCGCGCTTTGTAAGCCAAACAGCGGCTTGAGCAAAAACTGCAGCGCCCCACCCACCTTGGGCAAGAGGCCCACGCCCTCATAGGCAGCGCCGGTAAACTGGCCGGCAGCACCGGGGCCGCCAGTCAGCACCATCACAAAGGTGCAGATGATGATGACGCCCGGGACGATGTCCACGCCCATTTGCACGCCCACCTTGCCCCCGTCCAGCATGGCCTCCAAAAAGCGGGAGGCCAGGCCACCCTTGCGCACGATGCGGTGGTTGCGGTTCAGCGGCAGGCCGCAGTCATCCATGGCGGGCTCTTGTGCCCCATACATGCGCTTGGTAAAGCGCAGCATGATGCGCGTGCTGATGACGCTGCCCACCACGGCGCCCAGGTTGCCCACCAGGGCAGCAGGCAGGAAGTTTTGCCCCGTGATGGTGGACAGGCCCATCATAAAGGTGGTGATGATGGCGCCCATACCAAAGCCTGTGCCCAGGTTGGTGAGGGCCGGCACCTGGTATTTTTTAAAATAGCAGCGGTAGTTCTTGTCCGCTGCCAGCGCCAGGATGGCCGGGTTGTCGCTCATGTAGGTGGTGATGCCGCCGATGCTGGCCGCGCCCGGCATGCCAAAGAGCGGCCGCATCAGGGGGGTCAGCAGTCGGTCAATCAGCGCGATGACACCAAACTCCGCCAGCAGGCCCGAAATGGCGCCCGCCAGCACCGCGATTGCGGCCAAAAACAGCACCGTGTCCACCAGCAGCCGGTAGGCCGTTTGCATGAAGGTGGACAGCGCGTTCACAAAGCCCATGACAAGGGCGATATAGGTGAACACACCAAAGAACAAGATGAGGAACACAAAGGTTTCCAGGCTGACTGCCTTTTTTAAGCTGTGCGGCTCTTGATCCATGGCATGCTCCTGTTGGTTTTGTACGGTTTATGTTTCTCCGGCATCACAATATCAAAACCATCAGGGCATGTCAAAGCAAATCGGCACGACCCTTGATTGAAACTCAAAACATTTGTATGATGAAAGACAGGAGTATAAGGAGAGATTGCTGTGAAAGTCATCCGCTGGATTCGTCAGGAAGCCGCTACCCTGTGGATTTTCGCGCTAGTGTTCATGGCTGGCGCGCTCAACGCCGCCGGCTGGCTGCAATATGGGCAGACCTTGTCGCACATGACCGGCAACCTGACCAAACTGGGCCTGACGATGACCGGGCAAAGCCCGGAGCCCTTCTGGTGGTTTTTTCTGTTTATCATCAGCTTTATCTTAGGCGCGACCGTCTCCGGCTACGCCTTTCCCACCCACAGCCGCGGGCAGTGGCGGCGCTGCGGCCTGGTTTTGGTTTTAAGCGGCGCGCTGCTGCTGGTCTCGGCCCTTGTCCACGCGCTGCCGCCTTTGCGCATGACCATGTTGGCGCTGGTCTTGGGCGCACAAAATGGCCTGGCCCTGCGCTACCGCGGCATCCTCACCCGCACCACCCACGTAACAGGGCACCTGACCGACCTGGGCGCCGCCATTGGGCGGATGGTCAAGGCGCGCGCCTTTGAGGGCGAGAACCTGCGCGCCTTCATCCTGCACCTGTGCGCCCTGCTGTTCTTCCTGCTGGGCGTGGTCACCATCTCGCTGACCCATTCCCATTTGCCCGGCGCAATCAGCGCGATAGATCTGTGCGGCTTCCTCTACGCCCTGCTGGGAATTTTGATGCTGCAAAACCTGTGGAAGGCCTGAGCGCATCGCATTCACCGCGAAACACCCAACCAGCAAAAACGCAAACGGGCAGCTGCTTCGTTTGCGTTTTATAATGCTTGAGACCTAGCTTGAATCACTGTGCTGCGGCTTTGTTCTCTTTCAGCGCCAGCTTCTGCTGCCGGCTGTATTTTTTGATTTGCGCCTCCCGCTTCATGGCGTCCGAGGCGCTCTCGCACACCTCATGGTATACCAGCTTCACAGGCAGGCGGGAGCGGGTATACCTGGCGCCCTTGCCCTGCGCGTGTTCTGCAAGGCGCTTGCTTAAGTTGTTGGTCCAGCCGGTGTACAGGCTGCCGCCGCGGCATTCCAGGATGTACACACAGCAGGTTTTTAAGGGATCGTCCATCAAAGGCTTGCCTTGCTTTCGCAGTACATGCAGCGGTACTCATCCTTCTCTCTGTCAATCAATTTGAACACATGCGGCAGCTCCTGCTCGATGCTGGTGATGCAGCGCGGGTTTTTGCAGCGGATGATGTTGGTGATGGTGTCCGGCAGTTCCGGGTGATATTTTTTGATGCGGATGCCGTCTTTGATGATGTTGATGGTAATCTCCGGGTCGATGTAGCCCAGGGCGTTCAAATCCAGGTTCAGCTGGCTGTCAATCTTGATGATGTCCTTCTTGCCCATCTTGTTGCTCGACGCGTTTTTGATGATGGCCACCGGGCAGTCCAGCGCGCCCAATTCCAGGAAATCATAGATCTTCATCGCCATTCCGGCCTTGATGTGGTCAATCACAATGCCGTTGTTGATGGAGTCAATGTTCATACGGTCACCTCCAGCAGCTTCAAAATCAGCGCCATGCGGATAA
>JAAYFC010000002.1 GCA_012728435.1 Clostridiales bacterium
GCTGGGGGCATTCTTGAAAGAATGCCCCCAGACCCCCTAAGAACTTTAATCATTGAACCAGTTGTTGACAATAAATAAGGCGGATTTCAGTAAAACTACTAAAGTTTTAGGGAGGGGGGTACGGGGGGAACCGTTTTTTCAAAAACGGTTCCCCCCGCTCTCGTTTCGTTCTCAGACCTCGTGTTTTACCCGCTCGTGCTCCTCGGCCTGCTTGGCGTTGTTGAAGCGGTCAGTGGTGCCCACCAGGTAGCCGGTGATGCGGCGGATGCGCTCGAACTTGTGGTCTTCCTCGCTGCGGCCGCACTGGGGGCAATGGTCGCCGATGATGCCGTTGTAGCCGCAGACCGGATCCCGGTCGATAGGATGGGTGATGGAGCCGTAGCCCACGCCGGTCTCGTGCATGTGGCGGACAATCTTCTCAAAGGCGTCCAGGTTTTTAAGCGGGTCGCCGTCCATCTCCACATAGGGGATGTGTCCGGCATTGGTGAGCGCGTGGTAGGGGGCCTCCAGGCTGATTTTCTTAAACGCGCTGATGGGGAAATACACCGGGATGTGGAAGGAGTTGGTGTAGTAATCCCTGTCGGTCACGCCGGGAATGCGGCCAAACTTCTCGCGGTCCAGGCGGACAAAGCGGCCGGAGAGCCCCTCGGCGGGTGTTGCGATCAAGGTGTAGTTCAGCTTGTGCTCCTCGGACTTTTTGTCCAGGTAGCGGCGCATAAAGCCGACGATTTCAAGCCCCAGGTTCTGGCTCTCCTCGCTCTCCCCGTGGTGCTTGCCGCGCAGGGCGACCAGGGTCTCGGCCAGGCCGATGAAGCCCAGGGTGAGCGTGCCGTGCTTGAGCACCTCGCGCACCTCGTCATCCCACTTTAGTTTCTCGCTGTCCTTCCAGACATGCTGCCCCATTAAGAAGGGGAAGTTGTACACCTTCTTGCGCGCGATGATCTCAAAGCGCTCGTTGAGCTGGTCATACACCAGGTCCATCTTGCGTTCCAGCTCCTCATAAAACCAGGGGATGTCGCCCTTGGCCTCAATGGCGATGCGCGGCAGGTTGATGCTGGTGAAGCTGAGGTTGCCGCGGCGCGGGGCGACCTCCTCGCCGCTGTCAAAGGCGTTGGCCAGCACGCGTGTGCGGCAGCCCATGTAGCCCACCTCGGTCTCCGGATGCCCGGGCTTGTAGTACTTGAGGTTGTAGGGCGCGTCCAGGAAGGAGAAATTGGGGAAGAGGCGCTTGGCCGAGCAGCGGATGGCCAGGCGGAAGAGGTCGTAGTTGGGGTCCTCGGGGTTGTAGTTGACGCCTTCCTTCACGCGGAAAATCTGGATGGGGAAGATGGGCGTTTCCCCGCGGCCCAGGCCGGCCTCAGTGGCCAGCAGCAGCTGCTCCATCACCAGGCGCCCCTCCGGGGAGGTGTCCATGCCATAGTTGATGGAGGAGAAGGGCACCTGGGCGCCGGCGCGGCTGTTCATGGTGTTCAGGTTGTGCACCAGCGCCTCCATCGCCTGGTAGGTAGCGCGGATGATTTCTTTTTTAGAGAACTTGCGCACGGATTTCAGCAGCCTGATGGCCTCATCCTTTGTCATGTATTGGGCCATCTGCTTGATCATCGCGGCATCAAAGGCTTCTTTTTCCTCCATCTCGGGGGAAAGCCCTGTCTCCTGCGTCACCTCATCCAGCAGTTTGCGGGTGACAGCGTCCGCGTCCTCCACGTCAAAGCCGGCGTCCAGCAGGCGGCTTACGTTGTCGCGGAAGCGCTTTATATAGGTCTTTTTAACACCAGGGGCCATGCCATAGTCAAAATTGACGATGCTTTGCCCGCCGTGCTGGTCGTTCTGGTTGGCCTGAATGGCAATGCAGCAAAGGGCGGAATAGGAGGAGATGTCCTCCGGCTCCCGGAGCACGCCGTGGCCGGTGGAAAAGCCGTTTTTGAACAGCTCCAGCAGGTCAATCTGGCAGCAGGTGGTGGTGAGCGTTAAGAAATCCAGGTCGTGGATGTGGATGTCGCCCGCCCGGTGCGCCTGGGCGTGCTTGGGGTTTAAGACGTACATGTCATAGAACTGCTTGGCACCTTCCGAGCCAAACTTCAGCATGCTGCCCATGGCAGAGTCGCCGTCAATATTGGCGTTCTCGCGCTTGATGTCCGAATCCACCGCGTCTGAAAAGGTGATGTCTTCATAGGTTTTCATCAGGCGGGTGTTCATCTCCCGCACGCGGCTGCGCTCTGCCCGGTAGAGGATATAGGCCTTGGCGGTGAGGACAAAGCCTTTTTCAATCAGCACGCGCTCCACCACGTCCTGCACCTGCTCTACAGAGGGGCTGGCGGGGATTTGCTCGCTGGTTTCCAACTCATGGGTGACCACCGCGGCCAGGTCGCGCGCGGTCTCCGCGCCCTTCTGGCTGCCGCTGGCCGCCAGCGCGCGGGCAATGGCCTGCTCTATTTTCACGGACTCAAAGGGCACAGTCCGTCCGTCGCGTTTAATAATGGTTGATATCATGGCAAGCCTCCTATATCCTCTTAGATGCATTTTCTATTTCACAAAAGCAAACTGATTATAGACAGGTCGTTTCCCCCCTGTCAAGGGAAAAATCACAAACTATTGTATCCAATTTGCACCTGAATACTATATATAGTAGGTTGAACAGCTTATCAATCATGCCTTCTTGACAATCAATCTGGCCAACACTATACTATGCTTACATCCATTTGCATGGGTATAATAATTGGTTTTAGGAGATTAAAGGTGACTACACGCGCAAAAAAGAGAAGTAAAAACACCCTGTTCGCACGCCTGGTGAGCGTTCTGCTGGCCTTCTTACTGGTGGGCGGCTCCCTGGCCGCGCTGATTGAGCTGTTCTAAGGAATTGAACTGCGGTACGCATGTCAATAAATTTTAGGAGGATTCACACATGGAGTTGAAGGGTTCAAAGACCGAGAAAAACCTGTTGGAGGCCTTTGCCGGTGAGAGCATGGCGCGCAACAAGTATGACTATTTCGCTTCTGCCGCCAAGAAGGAAGGCTACGAGCAAATCGCGGGCATCTTCCAGGAGACCGCGCTCAACGAAAAAGAGCACGCCAAGATGTGGCTGAAGCAACTGGGCGGCTATGAAAAGGGCGACACCGCCGGTGACACCCGCAAGAACCTGATTGCGGCCGCCGCTGGCGAGCACTACGAGTGGACTGAAATGTACAAAGGCTTTGCCGAGACCGCCCGTGAGGAAGGCTTCAAGGAAATTGCCCTGGAGTTTGAAAACGTGGCCAAGGTGGAGAAGGAGCACGAAGCCCGCTACCTGACGCTGGCAAAGCGCCTGGAAGAAAACAAGGAGTGGGAGCTGGAAAGCGACACCCTCTGGCGTTGCCGCAACTGCGGTTTTGTGTATGAAGGCCGCAAAGCGCCCAAGCTGTGCCCCGCCTGCAAGCATCCGCAAAATTATTTCGAGCGCGCTGCCACCAACTATTAATTTTTAAGGTTAGATCCATACCCGGGAACAATGTTCCTGGGTTTTTTTGTGTGATGGTGACGGGGGAGACGCAGGGCCGCTTTGAGGGTTTCACCCCCGGACCCCGGAATCCATCTGTTTCAAACGGTGGTAGTCCAGAATGTGAATAGTGTTGCGTTTTGCATAAGCGCCACCATATAATCAAACCAACAACAAAGGAACATCCGGGAGGTGCCCATGAAGCAAGCCAATATTCTCTTCATCATGGCGGACGACCTGGGCCATTGGTCCTTGGGCTGTGCGGGCAACCAGGACGCCATCACCCCGCACATTGACCGCCTGGCGGCAGAGGGCATGCAGCTGAAGCGGTTTTATGCCGCCTCCCCCGTGTGCTCCCCGGCGCGCGCCAGCCTGCTGACCGGGCAGATGCCCTCTTATCACGGCGTGGCGGACTGGATCCGCGCGGGCAATATCAGTGCGCACGGCGACAGCGCCTGCCAATACCTAAAGGGGCAAAAGGCATATACGCAGCACCTGCAGGAGGCGGGCTATGTGTGCGGCCTGTCCGGCAAATGGCACTTGGGCGACAGCCAGACACCGCAGCAGGGCTTCGCCCACTGGTACGCGCATCAATCAGGCGGCGGCCCTTATTACGGCGCCCCCATGATAAAAAACGGGGAATTGATTGCAGAGCCTGGCTATGTCACCGATGCCATCACAAAGGACGCCATCCAGTTTATCCAGACCCAATCGGGCTGCGGCCAGCCATTTTACCTGCAAGTGGCTTACACCGCACCCCACACCCCCTGGACAGGCAAGAACCACCCCCAGGAATACCTGGATTTGTATCAAGATTGCGCGTTTGACAGCTGTCCTCAGGTGGCGCCACACCCCGACCAGATTGCCTACCCCATGTTCCAGGAGGACCGTCATGCCATGTTGTCGGGCTATTTCGCCGCCATCACCGCCATGGACGCGGGCATCGGGCGCATCTATGACGCGCTCAAAGCAAACGGGCTGCTGGAGGACACCCTGATTGTCTTCACCTCCGATAACGGCTTCAACTGCGGCCACCACGGCATCTGGGGCAAGGGCAACGGCACCTGGCCGCTTAACCTGTATGAAAGCTCCGTGCGCGTGCCCTTCATCGTGCGCTATCCAAAGCTGGTGCCTCAGAACACCCATTCTGCCGCGGTCATTGGCGCGTATGACTGGTTTGCTACCGTGCTGGCTTTAACCAGCATTACATCGCCCAAGCCGCCCGCGATTAGCCGGGATTTCACGGATATCCTGATGGGCAAAAACAGCCGCGATACGCAGGAGGCCTTCGTCGCGGATGAATACGGCGGCACCCGCATGATCATCAAGGGCAACCTGAAATACATCAAGCGCTATCACGACAATACCCGGTTGCTGTTTGATTTAAAAAATGACCCGGATGAGCGGGATAATCTCTTCCATCAGGCGGATCCCGCCATCATTGACGCGCTGGATTTGGCGTTAGAAACCTGGTTTTTGCAGCACAGCCGACCTGAGGCCGACGCTTGCCTGGCAGGCGTCAGGGGCTTTGGGCAGGTGAAAATGTCCGGGAAGGATGGCTATCCAAAAGACGCTTTCATCCAAAACATCACCGATTGAGGGCGGGCTCCTTTTCTTCATCAAACAAGCCCGGGTTGGCACTCAAGCAGCCGGCGGTGTAGGCGTACAGCTCCCGCGCGCGCAGCACCAGCGTTCTGGCCTGGCCGAAGCTGTCCTCCTTCATGAATCCGTGTTTCATGAGCCCCTCCTCAATCTTCCAGTAATTGGTGGAGGGGTGCGCGCTGTGCGTGGCGGAATGGATCACGGTCTGCGTGCCATCCGGCAAAATCAATGTAAAAGCCAGGGGCTTAGCGATGCGGCCTGGGATGTCGCACCACTCCTCCACCCCGTGCAGGAAGGTGCAGGTGGTCAGCCGGCAGCCCACCATCAGGATGAAGGCATCCCGGTCAACCAGCTTGTGCCAGGTGGAGCCCAAGCCGCAGGGCGTACCCGTTTTATGGTCATCGGCAATGAAAGCCTCTGCGTCCGCCCCGTATGCCGCGATGGAGTGGGTGGGGTTGTAGCTTCGGTATACATGAGGACGCTTTCGAAACAGCTCCGGCAAAATGCCCACGATGGAAGGCGTGTTGGCCACGTCGTACACCCGCGGCTTCGCGTCCACCGTCTGCCAGCTGAGTGTGGGGAAGCACAGCAGTCCCGGGCTAAAATAGTCCATCAAGGCGTCCAGCACCGCCTCCGCCCCGCCATCAACCGGGCCTATGGCCTTCATGGAGCTGTGCAAAAGGACGGTGTCCGCAGGCGCAATGCCCATCCTTTTGATGTCCTTGATTAAAGATTCCTTGTTTATCATGTGTACTCCTGTTGTGCATTTTCTGTTATTCTGTCCGCTCATCATAGCATATTCTTCGCGCTGGGCGTGAATTTCCCTTGTATCTTTCCAAGTGGATATTTTCATTGTCTTCTGTTGACCGATTCGGTCAAGATATGCTATGCTGTGGCTGACGTTGACCAAATCGGTCAATAAACGGGTGAGCCTGAATGAAAAG
Source organism: Clostridiales bacterium (assembly GCA_012728435.1). Lineage (GTDB taxonomy): Bacteria > Bacillota > Clostridia > Christensenellales > Aristaeellaceae > UBA6115. The sequence continues at coordinate 6,019 of JAAYFC010000002.1, forward strand.
GAGGTGTTCCCCATTTCTGAACTGTTCCACCGCCTGGACAGGGACCGCCAGGAACAGGTGCTGCAAGCCGCCATGCTGGTGTTTTCCCGCCACGGCTACAGGAAAACCTCCACCCAGCAGGTGGCAGAAGCAGCCGGCATTTCCAAGGGGATGGTCTTCCACTATTTTGGCAGCAAGCAGGCTTTGTTTGAACTGCTCTGCCAGCAGGCGACCGACTATTTCCAGCTGTGGTCAGATGCGATGAAACAGGAAATCCAGGGGATGGATTACATTGCCCGCTTCAGCTGGCTGTCCCGGCACAAGTTGGAATCCTATCTGAAAAACCCGGAAATCTTTGCCTTTTCCAGCATGCTGCTGATGCAGCCGGAGCACTGCTCCGTATCCCCGCAGGTGCAGGACAGCTGCCAGCGCTTGCAACAGCTGCAGCAAACCGCTTTTTTGGAGTTGGCCCATTCCGGCAACACCCAGCACTTCCGGGAGGACCTGCCCCCGGAAGACATCCAGCGCTACATCACCCACATCCTGGAGGGCTACTCCCAGGAGGTGATGGCCTCCCTGAAAGGCCAGTCCCTGGATCAACTGCAGGACAGCCCCAGCTGGGCTGCCTTTGACCAACTCCTTTCCCATTTGCGCCTGTTATTCTACAAACCAGAGGAGGGCAAGTAAATGCCAGTACTGCATCTGGACCAGGTGACCAAAACCTTCGGGTCACTCAAGGCCTTGGATCAAGTTTCCTTAAGTGTTCATCCCGGTGAGGTCTATGGCTTCATCGGCCCCAACGGCGCGGGCAAAACCACCGCCATCCGTGTGCTGATGGGCATTTTACAGGCCACCAGCGGGCAAGCCACCCTGTTTGGGCAGGACGCTTGGAAGCACGCGGTTGCGCTGCATCAGCGCGTCGCCTACGTACCGGGTGAGGTCAGCCTGTGGCCCAACCTGACGGGCGGCGAGGTCATCGACCTGTTTGTGCGCCTCAGGCGCGGCGGCAAGACCCGCTATGAGGACACGCTGCTGGAGCGCTTTGACTTAGACCCCGGCAAGAAATGCCGCACCTACTCCAAGGGCAACCGGCAAAAGGTGGCGCTGGTGGCAGCCTTCGCCTCGGATGCGGATTTGTACATCCTGGACGAACCCACCTCTGGCCTGGACCCCTTGATGGAGGAGGTCTTCCAGCAATGCGTCCTGGAGGCGAAATCAAAGGGCAAAAGTGTGCTGTTGTCCAGCCATATTTTGTCTGAGGTGGAGAAGCTGTGCGACAAGGTGTCCATCATCCGCCAGGGACGCATCATCGAGTCCGGCAGCCTGCAGGAGCTGCGGCACCTCACCCGCACCTTTGTCAGGGCCAAAACAATGCGGCCGGTCACAAATCTTGCGGACAATCCCCATGTGCACGATGTGCGCCAGGAGGCGGACAGCCTGTCCTTCTCCGTGGAGGTGCCCCATCTGGGTGAGGTCTTAAGCCTTCTGCATGAGCACGGCATCAAAAACCTGGAATGCATGCCGCCCACCTTGGAGCAGCTGTTCATGAGCCACTACGAAAGGGGGGATTAAGTGATGCGCAGCCTGTTTAACGGGACCTTTCCACTGGTCCAGTTCATCCTGCGCCGCGACCGTGTGCGCCTCCCCCTGTGGGTGCTGGGCTTGTCCTTTTTCATGGCCGGCATGGTTCCTGTCTTCCAAAACCTGTTAATCACGGGCGAGGGCTATTCCGTCTTCGCCATGATGATGGAAAACCCGGCCATGGTTGCCCTGGTAGGCCCGGTGTATGGCGCTTCCAACTTCCACACAGGGGCTGCCTACGCCAACATGATGCTGGTGTTTTGTGTCATCTTCGTAGCCTTGATGAACATCTTCCTCATCACGCGCCACACCCGGGCAGATGAAGAAGTAGGCCGGGTGGAGTTAATCCGCTCCCTGCCCGTGGGCCGTCTGGCCAACCTGAGTGCCGCGATGCTCACCGCCATTTTAGCCAACCTGGCCATGGCGCTGCTGACCGGCTTGGGCCTGTACCTGTTGCGCGGGTCGGGGATGGACCTGCCCGGCAGCATGCTGTTTGGGGCTTCCCTGTTTACGACAGGCCTGGTGTTTTCGGGCTTTACCGCCCTTGCCTGCCAGCTCACTGCCAACAGCCGCACCGCCATGGGCATCTCTCTGGGCATCTTGATGCTGATGTATATGCTGCGCGCGATGGGCGATATAGGCGCGGAGGCCCTCTCCCTGCTCTCCCCCATCGGCCTTATCACGCGCACACAGGTCTTTGTGAACAACTACTTCTGGCCGGTGCTGGTGCTTTTAGGGGAGGCCTTGCTGCTGGGCCTATATGCCCTGTGGCTTGCGCACAGGCGTGATGTGGGCCAGGGGCTCATCCCTGCCAAGCCCGGCAAACGCCACGCGGCTGGCAGCCTGTCCACCCCCCTGGGGCTGGCCTTCCGCCTCATGCGCACCACGGCCCTTGTCTGGGGCTATGCGCTGTTCATCCTGGCAGGCACCTACGCCTCAGTCTTTGGCGAGATGGAAGGCTTCATCAACAACAACGCGATGCTAAAGGTAATCTTTGCCGCTAACCCCGACTTTGGTGTGACGGAGCAGTTTATCGCGCTTCTCAACGCGGTGATGGTGATGCTGGCCTTAATCCCCATCCTCACCACCTTAAACCGCGTGGTGAGTGAGGAGCGCGCAGGTCACGCGGAGCATCTGCTGGGCCGCGCGGTGTCCCGTGTTGAGCAGCTGAGCGCCTACGCCTTCATCGCCCTGTTGATGAGCCTGGTCTATCCCCTCCTCATCTCCCTTGGTTTTTATGGTGTGGGCACCCTGGTCTACCCCAAGACGCCATCCTTGCCTGTCTTCTTGCTCTCGGCCTTTACCTATTTGCCGGCCATCTGGGTGTTCATGGCGCTTGTGATGGCGCTTACGGCCTTCCTGCCCCGCCGCGCGCCGCTGGGCTTCGTCTACCTGGGCTACACCTTCTTTTCCATCTATTTAGGGCGCATCGCCAATTTACCGGAGTGGACGCGCAAGCTGACCCCCATGGGCTACATCCCCCAGTATCCAATCGAGGACTTTACCGTTTTACCGCTCATCCTGCTGTGTGTGATTGCGGCCGTCTTAGCCCTTGCCGCCTTTGTCGGCTACCGTAACCGCGACCTGCTGGCTCAGTAATTCGCTACCATCTGTTGATATGCCGCTAAAACGGGTATCCTTCCCATAAGATAAATGACCTTGGTCAGAAGGGATGGAACACCATGCGTTTGTTTGAGCCGGGCAAGCGGTTTTACAAGGGCAACCTGCACATGCACACCACTGCTTCCGACGGCAAGCTGTCCTTTGAGGAGGCCGCCCGCCGCTACCAGGAGGCCGGTTACGACTTCATCTGCATCACCGACCACCGGATCCGCAGCGTTGACACACAGACCCTGGGAAAGATGCTGGTGCTACCGGGGACGGAGATCGATTTTTTCCTGGGCAACCAGGTGATTCACATCGTGGGGGTCAATATCAAGGAGAGCTTCCTCTCCCGCTATGACGTGCGCTGGGGCCCCCAGCGGGGCATTAACGAGATCCGGGCAGCCGGGGGCCTGGCCATCCTGGCCCATCCCCTTTGGTCCTTAAACACCACGGAGACCATCAACTCCCTTTTGGACCTCACCGCCGTTGAAATCTACAACAGCACCTCCGCCCCGCCCTGGAACGGGGACCGCGCGGATGCCACGGGGCTTCTGGACATCGCCTGTGCAGCCGGCGTCCTCCACAACACCGTGGCGGTGGACGATGCCCACCACTACAACGGGGATGAATGCCTCTCCTTTATCATGCTGCAGGCGGATGAATTAAGCCCAAGCAGCATCATGCAGGCCCTGTCAGATGGCGCTTTTTACGCCTCCCAGGGGCCGCAGTTTACCCAGGTTCACTTTGAGGGGGATACAGTGCGTGTGGAATGTTCGCCCGTTGCCCGCATCCTCTTTCACAGCAATCGCCCCTACGCACCGGACCGCTGCTGGCAGGGCGAGGGCATCACGCAGGCCAGCTACACCATCAGGCGCGACTGGAACGAGCGCTTTGTCCGGGTGATCATCCAGGACGAGGAGGGCCGCCGCGCCTGGGCCAACCCGATAGAAATCCCTTATTAAACAGAATGACCCTTCTTACAGCAAATCGCCCGCTGGGATGACCCAGCGGGCGATTGATATCTTGCCTGTTACAAATTATTTGAAGCCTTGCACTTCACGCCAGGCGTCAAGCTGTTTTTGCATCTCTGCAATCGCGTTGTCAACACCGGCATTCTTCAGTCCCTCACGGAATTTGACCAACTCGGTGTCCGGGTTGGCCAGGCCGCGGGTCAGTGGCTCTAAGTACTCAGCCACCACCTGGCGGATGGCAGCCAGCTCCGTTAGGATGGGCTCCTCATCCAGGGCAAAGCCCAGGTTGTCAGCGGGCACCAGTTCCTCGGCGAAGGCGTTGTAGCGATCCACCATGTCAATGGGCAGGGAGATGTCCGGCTCTGCCGTCAGGAAGCCTGGCAAGGCCCAGGTGGTCATCGCGTAGGTCTTCGGGTCAGTCATTTCAATCTGGCCATCCGCGTTGCGGTTCCAGTTTTTGCCTTCAATGCCATAGAACACCAGGTTGGCGAAGTCCTTGTCCTCAACCAGCGCATTTAAAAACATCATCGCGCGCTCAGGATCGCCGGAGGTTTCGGAAATAGCGTTCATAGAGCCATAGATCTTATCCGTGGTCTGGAAGGCATAGCTGATGAAATAGGGCTCAAAATCCGCGCCATAGGATTTTTCATAGCCGGGCAGGCGCTTGGCCATGGAGTCCTGGATGGCGATGACGGGGTCATGCTTGTTCAAAGCAGCGCTTGTGTCCGGATCCAGCGGCAAGGCGCCTGCCTGGGCCAGCTTGTAGGCGTCGCGCACATAAGCCTCAAACTCATCCGTTGCAAACTGGTTGAAGACCTCGTTGCGCTCAAAGCCCTTGTAGGTATCATCGCCCAGGATGACAACCCCGGGATCCGCCGAGTTGCCGGTGATGGCCTCGCAGGGATACAGCGCCGTGAAAGGCTGGGAGCCTAGGCTGGTGACATAGCCGTTTAAGTCCTCGCCCTTTTCTTTAAGCTTGAGCACATAGTCCACAAAGGCTTCCCAGCGTTCCATTTTGCTGATGTCCGCTGTAATCCATGCGGTGTCCACACCAGCCTTCTTGGCGACGTCCATGTTGATGATGAAATAGTAGTGCGAGCAGGAGTACTTGTGGGTGGGGATGGCATAAATCTCCCCGTTGATGGTGACGGAATCCCACAGGTTCTGGGGGTAGGTGTCAAGCAGGGCCTTGCCTTCCTTCTCAAGCAGTTCCTTAAGGGGGGCCAAGGAGCCTAAGGCGACATAGCTGGCATACTGGCCGCTGACAAAGCAGATGTCAAACTTCTCCCGCGCGCTGGCCAGCAACTGTAGTTTGGTCAGGTGGTCGGCGTTGGTGTTCACATGCATTTTGAGGGTGGCGTTGAAGCGTTCGGTCAGGTATTTGTTGATCTCGTCCAGAACCAGCTGGTGGTCCTCGCGCTCACTGCCCAGGGTATACCACACAATCTCATATGGTTCCAGTTTGGATGCGTCCTCTGCCTGGGTGACACCCAGCGTCATGGACAACAGCAGCGTCAGGATAAGAAGTAACGAAAGTTTCTTCATGGGGATACCTCCTTATTATTAGGGATAGTCATCTATCCCTTATCCCTTCACAGAGCCTAAGGTCAGGCCCTTGACAAAGAATTTCTGGAAATAGGGGTAAAAGGCCAAGACCGGCGTCATGGTTAGCACGGTCAGCGCCATCTTGGCCGATTCGTTGGGCAGGTTCATCAGCATCTCCGCCCCTTCCTCACTCATCAGCAGTTCCGGGTTGCTGCGCAGGTACTGGATGTCCTGCATCACCCGCTGCAGCATGTACTGGATGGTCCATTTGGACTTGGAATCGATATAGAGCATCACCTCAAACCATTTGGAGAAATACATGATGGCGGTAAACAGCCCGATGGTGGCCAGCGCCGGCTTGGAAATGGGCAGGATGATCTGCGCATAGATGCGGAACTCCCCCGCGCCGTCAATCTTCGCGGCCTCGATGATGGGGCTGTTGTCGCTGGAGCTAAAGAAGGTGCGCAACACGATGATGTTGTAAGCGCCCACCAGGGAAGGCAGCAGCAGCACCCAAAAGGAATCACGCAGGCCAAAGATGGTGGTGTTCACGATGTAGCTGGGCACCAGGCCGCCGGAGAACAGCATGGTAAAATACGCAAAGAAGGTCAGCGCCTTGCGCGCCTTGAAGGTGTTCCTGGACACAGCGTAGGCGTACATGGTCATCACAAATAGAGCCAGCACTGTACCCACAACAGTCAACACAAAGGTATTGCGGTAGGAGACGAGGATCTGGGGCAGGCTCTCCTCAAACAGCATCTGGTAGGCCCGCAGGCTCCACTGGGTCGGGAAGAAGCTAAAGCCATGCTTGCGGATGGCCGCCTCGGCGGTGAAGCTGGAGATATAAATCAGCAGGATGGGCAGCAGGCAGGACAGGGCGATGAGCACCATGAACACGTTGATGACGGCGTTTGCGCGCCAGCCGATCTCCAGCGGCCCGTGCCGCCTTGTGCTAAAGCGATTGCTGGAACTCTTCTTCATCGCCCCTCCTAAAACATCGCCAAATCCGGGTCAATCGCCCGGATGACGCGGTTGGTGCCCACCACCAGCAGGAAGCCGGCCACCGACTGCACAAAGCCCACGGCAGCGGAGAGGGACACATTGTTGGAGTTGCGCAAGGTGTTGTAGGTAAACACGTTGATGGTGTTGGTGACGGGGTACAGCTGGCCAGAGTTCATGGGCACCTGATAAAACAAGTCAAAATTGGAGGAGAACATGGCCCCTACGCGGATAATGGCCAGCACCACTACCATGGGCTTTAAAAAGGGCAGGGTGATGTGCACAATCTGTTGCCATTTGCTGGCACCATCAATCACCGCAGCCTCGAAAAACTCATCGGAAATCCCGGTGATGGTGCCCAGATAGATGATGCTGGAATACCCAATGTGCTTCCATAAATATACAATGCTTAAAATCCAAGGCCAGTACCCAGGCTCGGAATAAAAGACGATGGGCGCCAGCCCCTGGGATTTCATATAGTTCCCCATGATGCCGCTGTCCGCACTTAAAATGGCAAATACAATGACCGATACCACCACATAGGACACAAAATGCGGCATGATGGTCAGGGTTTGGTACACCCGGGCCACGCGCTTGGGCCGCACCTCATTGACCGCAAGGGCGAAGGCCAGGGGCCCCAGGATGCCGATGATCAGGAAAATCACATTGTAAAACAAGGTGTTGCGCACCGTAAGCCAGAAGGTGGCATTGCGAATCATGAACTCAAAGTTCTTAAGCCCCACCCAGGTGCTGCCAAAGATGCCCAGCCTGGGCTTGAAGCTTTTAAATGCCAGCACAATGCCCGCCATTGGCAAATAGGCAAAGCAGAGGAACAAAATAACCCCAGGCAAGGTCATCAAAAACAGCGAGATGTTCTCCCCTGCGCGCAAGGTAGATATCTGGCGCTGGCGCTTTATGGTTGTTGATTTAACTGAACTCAAGCAGAACCTCCCTACTTGTTTGTCTTCGGTTTGTATGGTCATTCATCTTTTCTGGCAAATTATACCATAAGCAGGGGGTGCTTGTAAAATGGGATGCCAGATTTGATATCGGCACGCCCGTCCATCACCAATGTACAATAACAATGAGGTGGGCGCGGGGACGCGCGCGGCGTTGCAGCTGGGTCAAGCCCCAGACGGCTTCAAAAAGTGTGTGATAAAGGGGAGGCAGGGCTTTTACCTGCAGGCAATGGCCAGCAGATTTTGCGCGAGATAACTTTCTTCGCCAGCATGAGGCTTGTCTTTTAAACCTAAGCACATACTTAGAACGGCGCAAAAGGATTTCTCAGCTGACAGACGCGAATAACCCGGCGCACAATCAAAAAAACGCCTCAGAACCATGTGATTCTAAAGCGTTTAGGATTTTTTGACAGTATGAGGGCGGATCGCCCGGCTTATTTGCTGGGCATATCTGCCCCTTGGCCAAAGGCAATCAGGCCGGACACCTTGCGGACCGAACGGGACTTCACCGTTTTTGACCGGTTGATCATGTCCCCCATGAACACCATCGCCACGGTGTTGCCGCCATCCAGGCTGATTGCTTCCGTGCAGCCCAGGGCCTGCATCTTCTCAGCCAGCCACTTGAAATACGCGCCCCGGCTGTCCTCCCGACGGCCGGTGACCAGCATCGCCACGTACTTCCCTTTTTCTACCATGCCCACCACTAAGCGGGGCTCCCGGTAGCTGTGATACTCCTTTGAGTAATAATAGCGCGGTACCAGCCCGCCCTGCACCAGCACCGGGCCAAAGGCCCAGGTATCCGTCACGCCCATGTCCAGGTATTCCTGTGCAGTGTGGACATCGCTGTTAAAGGTGCGCATCCCTCCGTCCTCAAACAGCGCCAGCACCTCCATGGGCTGCAGGTTGATCCGGTTGTGCGGACGCGTCCTGTCCGAGATGATCTTGCCATCCCGCACCACAATCCCCACAGTTTTTTTGTTGTTGACACGGTAGCCAAAAAAATCATCCGTGATGGCCAGGACAGCACCATGCTCCTGCGCCAGCTCCGGCGGTGCCTGGAAGGTTCGCCCGTTGCGCTTGGAAAGGATGGAATAGGGCTTCTCCCCCTCCCGCATGGTCACATGCGCTTCAAACCACTCAATTTTATTGGCGGATTGATAGTATTTCGCAATTTCAATCTGCAGTGTATCGCTCAGGTAAATCCATTGCCCATCGTCCCGGTCGGCATACACAAAGGGGGCAGCGCCCGCGGGCAGATAGCCTTCCGCGTCCCGCTGCGGCAGCTGCACCTTTTTTGATGGGCCTTTTGATGGCTCAAGTTCGTAGAATGTCCGTTTCTCTGGTGTTTCTTGCGCAACTGCATCGGCAGAAAACATCAGCCGCTGGACGTCCTCCGCAGCAATCCCCGTCTCTTTCAAGCCATTGAGCCGCTCAAAATCCCGCACAGCCTGGCTGACCTCCGCCGTGTACTTGACATCCCCCTTTTTGAAGGTGTTCAGATAGCCAAGGTCATACAGCCGCTGCCGCAGCGCAAGCGTCTTTTTCCCTTGATCCCCCTCCGACAGCCTGCTGTACTCAGCCGCCCAGCCCGGCAGCGCTGCAAACAGCAACACGATAAGAAGGACGCAAACAACCGCCCGATGCCATTTTTTCAAAGTGATTCCTTCCTGACCTCAGCCTGCCTCTCCAAAAACACTTGGAAGCAGGGCGGTCAAACGGCCAATCGATGTTCTTAGTCTACCAGGCATCCATGCGCTCACAAGCCCACTGCCAACCCAGCAAACACATCATATCCCCAATGCACTTGAAGCGCAAGTAGCGGACTTATCCAGGCAAATCATGCTGTTTCGTTGATATGAAACTGCCGCCAACTAAGCGCAGTCCTCACCAAAGCGACTCAGGAAACAATTCAAAGGTGATATAAAATGCTGTGCCGTCCCATCCCGTCAAAAGCCTGCTTTTGACGGAAAGGAGGAGCGACGCAGCGTGTGAGAGGCGGTTTTTCTTGAAGGATGATGAAATCATCCTGAAAATAAAAAATCGCCGCGAACTAAGCGCAGTCC
>JAAYFC010000003.1 GCA_012728435.1 Clostridiales bacterium
ACCGAAGGCTCGGGGGATGGCGCAACCGAAGGCTCGGGGGATGGCGCAACTGAAGGCTCGGGGGATGGCGCAACCGAAGGCACAGGCGAAGGTGTGGGCATGATGACCGGTACAGGTGTATACGTCGGCAGCGCAACCTCAGAAGGTTGAGCGCCTTCCACTGCAAATACTGTTCGCGCAATTTCCTTCCCATCTTGCGCAACGTTTATGGAGTAATTGCCGCGCCTGAGGCTGAGCTTTGCAAAAGCAGCTGTATCATCACTTTGAATATCTCCGGCATTGACCGATATCATATTGCCATCCTCCACACGCGAAAGCATCCATGTCTGCGCGGCGGAATAGGGCGCATTGAGTTTGATCTCAATGCTGTATTTGCTGAGCATAGTGTAGCCCGCCCACAGCGCGATGCCGATGACGCAGACCGCTATCAGCGAAATCAAGGCGATGACGAGAGAACGACGTTTCCTGTTCTTGTCAAAGTATGAGGACGGTTTGTACTCCCTCGACTTGGGCAGCGGCGGGATCAGCAGACCATTGATGCTCATCAAAGGGCTGCCTGCGGGATCCCGAAACAGAATAGGCGCGTCCAGCAGTTCCTCCATACGCGTTAATGCATCCTGGTGCTCATCCAGGGGATACACGCGCATGGCGGTATTAAGCGTATCAAAGGAATGGCTGCACTTGAGCGGACGGATGCCTTCCAGGGGAGCGTCGAGAAAGAGGGCTCTTGCGCGGGCGAATTGTTCCTTGTTCCTTTTGATGACAATCCGCCCATCGGCGCCGCGTGAAACGATCGCGGCGGGGAAAAACTCCTCAACGAGAACACGGGTATTCATTCTGGCGTCCCATGCCACATAGCCGATGCTCTGCCGGCTTGAAGACAGGGCATTGCCCAAAGTATACCGGTTCTCAATCTGCGTTCCTGAGGGAAGCGCGCCTGTAACAGGCCTTTCATCTCCCTTTTCATAACCGCAGAAACTGCATTGCGCAGCGTCCCACTCATTCATGCACTGCGGACACCTATTCATCTTGCTGCCCTCCCCGCGTCCTTAGCATTGATAACTGTACCTATTCCGGGTACCGTACAGGTTGGAATACAATAGTTTGCTCGACATTTCCATCCTTCAATACAGCGATTTCACCGCGCTCGTTCACCAGCAGTACATCATTTGATGACAAGCGGGAAATGCCGGCCACAGCTGAAATGCCGGTGGCTGTCGCGTAATCATAGACCCGTCCGTCACCGGAAGTCCCCATAATGACAAGTCCGCCATCCTCAAGCAGCGCGAGCGTATAGGTATCGCACAGAACAATATCCTTCACGCCTGTCAAAGGTACCCCCTCTGTGAGCAGCGGCGCAATGAACTTTGCCGTCTTTTTCAGCGTGCCGTTGCCCAGCTGTGAGCTTCCATTGTCACCCCTGACATACATGTCGCCCGATTGGTTCAGAATGGCGACCACATTCTTATTGATGAAGACCCTTGCGGGGTCGAACTCAGGCAGCCCGTCAGTCTTGATCATCTGTGGCTTGGGGTTTTTATCCGTTGGCCCATACAGTACAAGCGCTTCTTTTTTGGGATCCTCACAAACCAGCATGCTCTCCTGGCTGCCCGATATCAGCTCAAGCACAACCGCGTTGCCGCTGCCGATCTTGATGACAGCCGGCTTAATCTCCCCCTTGTCCGAGGCGCGCCTTTGGTGGTAGGCCGCGTTGCTTTCCTCTACGGCAATGCTTTTACTTGTGATTTCTCCGGGTTCCGCGAATGAATAGATGATCCGTCTTTCGCTTAAGGCAACATCCTCAATGGGCAGATAAACATTGTCAATATCCGCCATCCCCTCCGTAACGCTGTTAAACCACAGCCGTGTTACGCTTTCATCGCCAAAGGGATACAAAACCCCATCATCTGACAACGCGACCACCATTTCGCTGTTGTAAACTATCTTCTTGAACTCTGCGCCTTCAACCTCTTGCATTGCTTCCCCCCTTGACACGCTGTAGATGATCAATCGGCCTTCATTATCCAGCAGATAGAGGGTATCTCCCAAAGCCGTGCCATCCGCGATCACTGCATTTCCATGACGCTCCGGAGGCTTCAGCGGGAGCGGTGTGCCGGTAGCCGCGGGCGGTGTATAGTTAATGATGACGTCATACTCCTCCCGCGTCAGGTAGTCTGTTGAAGTATCCATGCCCGGGTGAAGCTTCTTTGCCTGGAGCATAGCCTGCTGCGCCGCCTGGGTTATCACGCCGCTTGGTTTCATGCGCAGGTTAAGCCTTGTATCGCGCAGAAGCGCTTCAATCAGGAGGTTGTTCTCTTCTTCGCTCTTGGGTTTATTAATTGAGATCCGCCACATCTCCTGAACTTTGACGGTTCTCTCGATGCGTTTGTCACGGCCTTTCTCAATCACGGTGATGATGATGTCATCCGCCAGGTCAGCCTGCGCTGTATAGGTGAAGGTGCTGTCCTCCCGGCTTGGCTCAAGCAGCCGGCCTGAACTGAGCTGTACCTCAAACGCCGGATCGATACCGTCTGATTGCCTGACATCGAACGTGAAAGTCTCTCCTTCGGTTACCTCATAGGACGGCACCGTAACACCCAGCACAACAGGCATCACCCGCGCTTCACGGGAGATTGTTTTTGCGCCAAGAGTGACAGTCAATGTTGTCTTTCCGGACGCGCGGGGCACAATGACAATTTTGTTATCCTTTACGCTGATTTCCACGACATCCGGGCGCGAACTTGACGCACTGACGGAACGATCAGCCCCCGAATAAGTGGACAGTTCAATGTTCTGTGTGGTCCCGCTGAACAGCTCGCGAGGCAAGACGGGTTCTTTCCTAAAGGCATCAAGCACCGTGATGCTGATATCAACAGAATTGCCAAAGGCTTGCGCGCTCAATACATACTCACCGGGTTTCTCAGGCATCAGATGAAGCCCTTGATCCGTAAACTGTGTTCTCATTGTATCCGTGAAAATGGTTACCTCAGCTTGCGCCGGCTTGTCCTCCCAGTCGAGCAGCGAAAGGTAGAACTCTTCACCCATCGAAAGGGTGTAAGCGCTTTGAGGTGAATACAGCCCATAAGAATCGGCGGCAACTTGTACTGTCTGCTCCCTGATACCATCCCATACCCGAATCGTCGTTTCACCGTTCGCAAGCCCGTGTACGGTTAAAGTACGGCAGGATTCGTCTGTCCATACTTTCAGGATAGAGGGATCATCCACAGATAGGCTCAGCGCGGACGGGGCTCGCAAAGCGTAAGACAGGGGAATCTCCGCGTAATCGCCGGCGCGCAGGCTCAGCTGTTCAGGCAGCGATAGAAGGGCCATAAATTCCGCACGGATAGATGTATTCTCAACATCGATGATGAAGACCTCTCCGTCGTTGGCATACCTCCTCACCCCCAGAATGTCCGCGCTCAGCCTGTACTCGCCCGCTGACAGGCTGATAAATCCCTCCCCGCCTACCAGCGAAACAGGCAGCGTTTCGCCGGAAAGCACATGCTCAAGTTCGACAGAGCTGATTTGCGCGGCGGCAAGGTTGGTGAGTACCCTGACCGCAAACAGATCAGCGTACTGTTCTTCAACAGCAATGGGCTGTCCCCCCATCACGGCGATGACCCCTGCCGAATCTTCCGGCGTATCGTCGTAAACGAAAATACTCCCCGGTATCATGGTAGGCTTCGGCGTAGGTGATGGTGTCGGAGGCGCGGTCGGCGGCACAGTCGGCGGTACGGTAGGCGGTACGGTCGGC
>JAAYFC010000029.1 GCA_012728435.1 Clostridiales bacterium
GATTTCCCCACCGGCGGGATTATCCTGGGCCGCTCCGGCATTAGGGAAACCTACTACACCGGCCGCGGTCGCATCATTGTGCGCGCCAAGACGGATATCGAGGTGCTGCCCACCGGCCGCAGCCGCATCATCATTACCGAGATTCCCTACATGGTCAACAAGGCCCGCATGATTGGCAAGATCGCGGAACTGGTGCACGAGAAGCGCCTGGACGGCATCAGCGACATCCGGGATGAGTCCGACCGCGACGGCATGCGCATTGTGATTGAGCTCAAGCGCGACGCGCAATCCAGTGTGGTGCTCAACTACCTGTTCAAGCACACCCAGTTGCTGGAAACCTTTGGCGCCATCATGCTGGCCTTGGTGGACGGGCAGCCCAGGTTGCTCAACCTCAAGGAGATGATCGCCCAGTACATCCTTCACCAGGAGGATGTGGTTACCCGGCGCACCCATTATGACCTGGAAAAATCCCAGGCTCGCGCCCACATCTTGGAAGGCCTCCTAAAGGCGCTTGATAACATTGACGCCATTGTGCACTTGATCCGCGCTTCCCGCGATACGGCCGAGGCCAAGCAGGGCTTGATGGACCAGTTCGCGTTCAGCGAGCGTCAGGCCCAGGCCATTTTGGACATGCGCCTGGCCCGGCTCACCAACCTGGAAGCGGACAAGCTGATGGCTGAATATGACGAGCTGCTAAAGACCATCGCCTATCTGCAGTCCATTCTGGCCGACCGCAGTTTGCTCCTCTCTGTCATCAAGGAGGAGCTGACGGTGATCCGCGACCGCTATGCGGACGCGCGGCGCAGTGAAATTTCCTTGATTGACGGCGAGATCGATATCGAGGAATTGATCCCCAAGGATGACATGGTGGTCACCCTGTCCCATTACGGCTATGTGAAGCGCCTGTCCCTATCCACCTACCGTGCCCAGGCGCGCGGCGGCAAAGGGGTCAGCGCGCAGGCCCTGAGGGAGGAGGACTATACCGAGCAGCTGTACGCTGTCCACTCCCATGATGACCTGCTGTTCTTCACCGACCAGGGCCGGGTCTACAACGTCAAATGCTACGAAATCCCGGAAGCCAGCCGTGTCGCGCGTGGCACCGCCATCGTGAACGTGCTGCCGCTCTTCCCGGATGAGAAGGTCACCAACATGATTCCTGTGCCCAAGGAGGACCGGGACAGCCAGTACCTCATCATGGCCACCCGCCATGGCCTGATTAAAAAGACGGCGCTCTCCGCCTTCCGCAACATCAGGCGCTCAGGCCTCATCGCGGTCAACCTGCAGGAGGGCGATGCCCTTATCGGGGCGGAGCTGATCGAGGGGGGTGACGTGATGCTGGGTTCCCGCCAAGGGCAGGCCATCCGCTTTTCCGATGACCGTATCCGCGCCACCAGCCGCAACAGCATGGGCGTGCGCAGCATGCGCCTGGACGATGGTGATGAGATCATCTCCCTGGCTTCCATAGAGGAAGGCGCTCAGGTGCTGGTGGTCACCGAGAACGGCTACGGCAAGCGCAGCGATGCGGAGGAATACCGCGTCACCAACCGCGGCGGCAAGGGTGTGAAGGCTATGAACATCACGCAGAAAACCGGCCTGTTGGCAGCGCTCCTCATGGTGCGCCCGGATGAGGATATCATGATTATCACCGATGACGGCACCATCATCCGCACACCGGCGGAGGACATCCGCGAGACCGGGCGCAACGCCCAGGGCGTCCGCTTGATGCGCGTGGCTGAAGGCAGCAAGATTGTGGACGTCGCCCGCGCCGAGCGCGAGATCGAGGAGGACGAGGACACCGCTCTGGAGCAACCCGAAAACGGCAACAACGAGACCGCTATCGACAACGCAGAAGACGCTGAGCGCGACATCTAAGAACAAGAAGTACCCAAAGGGAAGCGGATAACCAGGTCCGCTTCCTTTTTTCTGTCAAAACAGTTGTTATTCCTTGCTAAGTCGCTATAATAACGGCATATGACGATGAAACAGCGCACCCTTGTCGGGGGAATTTCTATCCTGGGCATCACGGGGCTCATCTGCAAGATTGTAGGTGTGCTGTATTTGATTCCGCTGGCCAACCTCATTGGCTCTGAAGGCCTGGGCGTATACAACCAGATTTTCCCGTCCTACAACCTCATGCTCACCATTTCCTCCGCCGGCATCCCGGTGGCTATTTCACGCATGGTGGCAGCCCGGATGGCGCGGGGTGAGGCCAGGAACCCCAACCGGGTGTTCAAGGCCGCCTTTGTCATTTTATGCGTCCTGGGCTTGATCAGCACTTTGCTGATGTTGGGCTTCTCCGACCGATTTGCCCAGGCGACCGGTACCGCCGAATCCGTCCACGGGTTTATGATGATCTCGCCCAGCCTGTTCTTGGTCTGTGTGATGAGCGCGTTTCGCGGCTATATGCAGGGCCAGCGGCGGATGTGGCCAACCGCTATCAGCCAGCTGATCGAGCAGGTGGGCAAGGTAGGGATTGCCCTGCCGTTGGCCTTCAGCTTTATGCAAAAGGGAGGCTACCCCATGGGCGGCGCCGGTGCCCTGTTGGGGACGTCCATCGCGGAAGCCGCAGCCCTTCTTTACATGTCCATTGATTATTTCTTTGTGCGTCCCTGCATGCAGCGCCTGATTGCGCAGGATACCCGACCGCTTTAGGGATATCGGACCATTACCCGCGAGCTCTTGTTTACCACGGTGCCCATCACCATCGGTGCCTGCATTGTGCCCCTGGCCGGGACCGTGGACAGCTTCATGCTGGTGAAGCTGATGAAGGTCTATTTGCCGGAACAGACCGCATTGTCCAACTACGGCATCTATGCGGGGCTGGTCATCTCTCTCATCAATGTGCCCACGGCGCTGGCGATGGCCATGTCCAGCAACCTGGTGCCTTCCGTCTCCGCCAAGCGAGAAGCCCGTGACTGGGCAGGCGTCAAGCGGGATTCCGCGGCCGGTTTGCGGCTGGCGGTTGTCATTGGTTTGCCGTCCAGCATCGGCATGAGCCTGCTGTCTGAGCAGATACTGACCCTGCTGTTTCACAGCCGGTATACCGCGGAGCAGCTGCGCCTGGGCGGGCAATTGCTGGCCATCAGCGCGCTCACCATTGTGGTGTTTACCCTGGTGCAGGCGTCCAGCGGCATTTTGCAAGGCTTGTACAAGCAGCGCATCCCCATGTATACGCTGGCGCTGGGCGTGCTGGTCAAAATCGCGATCAACTACACTGCCGTGCAGCAGCCGGATATCAACATCTTCGGCGCGCCTTATGCCTCCCTCACCTGCTATATCATCAGCGCCGGTTTAAACATGTACTATGTCGCCAAATACGCCCGCTTCAAGCTGGACTGGCAGGAATTGCTGCTGCGGCCGGGTCTGGCTACCCTCATCATGGGGGTGCTGGTCTTTGCTTTATCCAGCCTGCTGGGCCTGCGCTTGTACCGCAGCTGGCTGTACATGGGCGCGGTCATCCTGTTGGCAATTGCTGTGTATGGCATCGCGGCCATCAAGTTTGGTGCGATCAAGCGCAGCGATCTGCCCGCGCGGTTTCAGAAAGGACAGTAAATGAATCCCATCACCATCGTCTCCCTGGGGCCAGGTGCCCCGGATTTATTAAGTTTAAAAGCGCTTCAGACGCTCAAAGACGCCAGACAGGTGCTGCTGCGCACCCGGGACCACGGCGCCGTGCCTTTCCTTATCAAGGAAGGCATTGTGTTTTCCACCCTGGATGACTTGCGTGACACAAGTGAGGATTTTGCGCAGTTCAACCAGAACGCGGCAGCTGCCATCCTTGACTTAGCAAAAAAGGATCACTTGGTGTACGCTGTGGCTGACGCTACCATTGATGAGACCGTACGTGCGCTGAAACAAATTGAAGGGCTTGAATTGCTGATCCTTCCCGGCATCCCGCTGTCCGCGCCCTTTTTGGCAAGCGCGCAGCCAACACAACCGGTACTGGTCACAACCGCGATGGACGTCAACATCACAAACGCCCAGCAGCCCCTGTGTGTAGCCGAATTGGCCAACGCACAGCTGGCGGGCGATGTTAAGTTGAAACTGCTGGATAAATATGGGGAGAACGCCATCGTTCATTTCTTCCCGCCTAGTGAGGAGGCTATCCGGCCCTTTATTGAGTTTGAACTCACAGAACTGGATCGTCAGCCCAAATATGACCCAACCTGCGGCTTTATCGTCTACCCCGTGCTGCTCACACAGCGCACCCAGTATGATTCGGAGGATCTGCTGGCCATCATGCGCATTTTGCGCTCCAAAGACGGCTGCCCCTGGGATCGGGAGCAGACCCATGTCAGCCTGGCCAAATACCTGCTGGAGGAGGCCAACGAAGCCGCCTGCGCCCTGGTGGAAGAGGATTGGGACGAAGCGGCGGAGGAGTTGGGCGATGTTTTCTTGCAGTTGGCGTTTCACGCGGTGGTGGGGGAGGAGCATGGCACCTTCACCTGGGAGGATATGCTGCGTGAAGTCTGCGCCAAGCTGATCCGGCGCCATCCCCATGTGTTTGGTGACAAACATCTTGACAGCACCGGTGAAGTACTGGAGCAGTGGGACAAGATTAAGCAGCAGGAGAAAAAGGAAACACAAGCCGGGCACCGGATGCTGGGCGTCCCCAAAGGCTTGAGCCCCTTCCTGCGCGCGGAAAAAGTGCAAAAGTTGGCCAGCAAAGCCGGTTTTGACTGGGATACGCCGCTTGAAGCCCTGGAGAAGGTGCACGAGGAAGCAAATGAGCTGAAAAGAGCCCTGGAATCAGGCGGTAACGCCATGGATGAGTTGGGTGATCTGCTCTTCTCGTGCGTCAACACAGCGCGCTTAATGGACGCATCGGTCGACCAGGCTATACATATGACCACGGAAAAGTTCGTAAATCGCTATATTTGGATGGAAAAAGCAATAAAAAAGGACGCAAAAGACTGGAATGTTGAGATACGATACATAGGTAACACTTAGTGACAAGAAAGCAGAGAGACTTTGGTAGAATGGTTTTGAACGAAACTAAACTGCCAAAGGAGCTCTCTGCATGGACAAGTTAACCCAAGATGCCCACTGGCGTCAACA
>JAAYFC010000030.1 GCA_012728435.1 Clostridiales bacterium
ATCTGCCGCATCTGCTTCAGGGAGCTTGCCTACAAGGGCCAGATCCCCGGCGTGCGCAAAGCCAGCTGGTAAGGATATTTAGGAGAAGGAGGTTCCCCCATGGTTGTGAATGATCCCATTGCCGATATGCTTACCCGCATCCGCAACGCGCAGATTGCCAAGCATGACACGGTCACCGTCCCTGCCAGCAATGCCAAGAAGGCCATCGCCAAGATTTTGCTGGATGAGGGCTATATCAAAGCCTATGACAACATTGACGACGGCGTGCAGGGCCAGATTCGCCTGACGCTCAAGTACGTCAACAACAAGCAGCAGCCGGTCATCGCCGGGCTGCGCCGCATCTCCAAGCCCGGTCTGCGCGTGTACGCCGGCCACGAGGAATTGCCCAAGGTACTGGGCGGCCTGGGTGTTGCGATTATCTCTACTTCCAAAGGTCTGATGACAGACCGCAAGGCTCGCCAGGATAAATTGGGCGGTGAAGTGCTCGCCTATATCTGGTAATCGACACACAGGAGGAAGAATACTATGTCTCGTATCGGAAAACTTCCGATTTCGGTGCCAAATGGTGTGACGGTGACGGTGGACGAGCGCAATCTGGTCGTCGTCAAAGGCCCCAAAGGCACCTTAAGTCAGGATGTCCACCAGGACATCAAACTCTCCCAGGACAACGGTGTCCTGACCCTGGAACGCAAGGATGATTCCAAGCCCCAAAAAGCCATGCACGGCCTGTACCGCTCCCTGGTCCACAACATGGTCGTGGGCGTCACGGAAGGTTTCAGCAAAACGCTGGAGTTGGTGGGCACCGGTTACCGCGCGCAGGTGGACGGCAATACGCTGACCTTGAACGTCGGCTATTCCCACCCCGTCGTGTTCACCGCCCCCAAGGACGTGACCTTCCAGACCTTCCAGACCCCCAGCGCCATCTCGGTTGTGGTCTCTGGCATTGACAAGCAGGTTGTGGGCAACCTGGCCGCGGACATCCGCGCCGTGCGTCCGCCGGAGCCTTATCTGGGCAAGGGCATCAAATACAAAGATGAGCATATCCGCCGCAAGGTGGGTAAGGCCGGCAACTAAGAAAGGAGTGACCGCAGATGTTTAACAAACGTGACCGCAACCAGATGCGCAAGAACCGTCATCGCCGCGTCCGGAAAAAAGTGAGCGGCACCTCTGATATGCCGCGCCTGAGCGTGTTTCGCAGCAACAGCGCGATCTATGCCCAGATCATCGACGACACCCGTGGCCTGACCCTGGCTTCCGCCTCCACCATGGATGAGTCCATCAAGTCTCAGCTGGATGAGCTGGACAAGAAGAGCGCCTCCAAAGCGGTGGGCAAGCTGGTGGGCGAGCGCGCCCTGGCTGCCGGTGTCACCCAGGTGGTCTTTGACCGCAGCGGTTACATCTATACAGGCCGTGTCGCCTCCCTGGCGGACGGCGCCCGCGAAGCCGGGCTGAAATTCTAAGGAGGAACCTGAAGGATGCAACGCAGAGACAGAGATCGCCGGGACCGCGAGGAACAGAGCGAATTTCAAGAGAGATTAGTCAACATCAACCGCGTCGTGAAGGTTGTCAAGGGCGGACGTAACTTCCGCTTCGCAGCCTTGGTCGTGGTGGGTGACATGGCTGGCCGCGTCGGCGCCGGCATGGGCAAGGCCGCCGAGATTCCCGAGGCCATCCGAAAGGCAGTTGAGGACGCCAAAAAGAACCTCATCACCATTCCGCTATCCGGCACCACCGTGCCGCATGAGATCACCGGCTATTTCGGCACCGGCAAGGTGGTTATCCTGCCCGCGCCCGAAGGCACCGGCGTCATCGCTGGCGGCGCCGCGCGTGCGGTGCTGGAGCTGGCCGGGGTCAAGGACATCAGGACCAAGTCATACGGCACCAGCAACCCCATCAACACCGTCAAGGCAACCATCGAGGGGCTTAAGCTCCTGCGCTCTCCGGAGCAGGTGGCCAAGCTGCGCGGCAAGACCGTCGAAGAGATTCTGGGCTGAGGAGGGACAGCATGAAGTTAAAGATTACACTGAAAAAGTCCCCTATCGGCAGCATGCCCAAGCACAAAGCCACCATTGAGGCGCTGGGCCTGCGCAAAATTGGCCAGAGCGTCATCAGAGACGACATCCCCAGCGTGCGCGGCCAGGTATTCACGGTCAAGCACATGGTTACGGTCGAGGAAATCAACGAGTGATAGGAGGGCTTCCTCATGAAATTACATGAACTGCAACCCGTGCCGGGTTCAAAAACCAAAGAGCGGCGTTTAGGCCGCGGCCCGGGCAGCGGCCTGGGCAAAACCTCCGGCAAAGGCCACAAAGGCGCCAAGGCCCGCTCCGGCGGCGGCAAGGCCCCCGGGTTTGAAGGCGGTCAGATGCCTCTGATGCGCCGGATTCCCAAGAGCGGCTTTACCAACATCTTCCGCAAGGAATATGCCACCGTGAACGTGGGCAACCTGGAGATCTTCGAAGACGGCACCGTGGTCACCGTGGACCTGCTCAAAGAAGCCGGCCTGGTGAAAAACCTGCGGGACGGCGTCAAGATCCTGGGCACGGGCGAACTCACCCGCAAGCTGACAGTACAGGTCCAACGCTTCACCGGCACTGCCAAGGAAAAGATTGAGCAGGCTGGCGGCAAGGCCGAGGAGGTCTGAGATGTGGGAAACGCTTCGCAATGCCTGGAAGGTGCCGGAGCTGAAGAAAAAGCTGCTCTACACCTTTATGATGCTGCTAATCTTCCGGTTGGTGGGTGTCATCCCGGTTCCCGGCATTAACTCCGAAGTGGTCCGCGCGCTGGCGGAGCAGTATGACATGCTCGGCCTGGTCAACATGATGACCGGCGGATCCTTCAGCCAGATGACTGTTATGGCGATGGGCATCACCCCCTATATCAACGCCAGCATTATCATCCAGCTGCTGACCATCGCGATTCCGGCCCTTGAGCGCCTGTCCAAGGAAGGCGGCGAGGAGGGCAAGGAGAAAATCAACAAGATCACCCGCTACTCCACCGTCGTGCTGGCGGCCATCCAGGCCATCGGCATCATCGCGGCGCTGAACAACCAGACGGATCCCGTCACCGGGCAGCGCGTGCTGCAGGCCGGCTACAACAGCACCTTTGGCCTGATCACCATCGGCGTGGTCATGGCGGGCGGTACCTCCCTGGCCATGTGGATTGGGGAGCGCATCACCGCCAAGGGCATCGGTAACGGCATCTCCCTGTTGATCTTTGCCGGCATCATCAGTAACATCTTCTCCGGCCTCTTAACGGCCTTCACCGATGTGCTGGGCATCACCCGCTACGGCACCACCATCTCCGGCTTCTTAATCCTGATTGTGACCACCCTGATTTTGATCACCGTTGTCACCTTCATCGACCTGGGCGAGCGCCGCATTCCGGTGCAGTACGCCAAGCGGGTCGTGGGCCGGAAGATGTACGGCGGCCAGAGCACCCACATCCCCATGAAGGTGCTGTCAGTGGGCGTCCTGCCGCTGATCTTCGCGTATTCCTTCATGGCCTTCCCCGGCACCATCATCGCAATGTTTGGCGTCAACTCCCCCGCCTACAAGTGGTGGAACACGAACATGGGCCAGGGCGCGCCCTTAAACCTGATAGTGACGGCATTGCTTATCCTGGCCTTCACCTACTTCTACGCGTCCATTTCCTTTAACCCGCAGGACATCGCCAAGAACATCCAGCAGCAGGGCGGCAACATCCCCGGCATCCGCTCCGGCCCCAACACCGTGTCCTACCTGGCACGTATTTCCAAGCGCCTGACGCTGTTTGCCGCGATTTTCCTGGCCATCCTGGCCACCCTGCCCACCTTGCTGTCTGTCTGGCAGAATGTCCGCATCCCCTTCGCGGCATCCTCCATGCTCATCGCTGTATCCGTATCCCTGGAGACCATGCGTCAGGTGGAAGCACAGCTGGTGATGCGCAACTACAAGGGCTTCCTGTAAGCTAAAGGGGGGTCTAATGAACATCATTTTTTTAGGACCGCCTGGCGTAGGCAAAGGCACACACGCCAAGCTGCTGGGTGAAACGCTGGGGATTCCCCAGATTTCAACCGGTGACATGCTGCGCGCGCACATCAAGGGGCAGACCGCCCTGGGGAAAGCCGCCAAGCATCACATCGACGCGGGCGAACTGGTTCCAGACGAGGTGGTCATCGGCATGGTCCGCGAGCGCCTCGCGGAAGCGGACTGCGAAAACGGCTTTATCCTGGACGGCTTCCCCCGCACCATTCCGCAGGCGGAAGCGCTTGGGACCATCACCCAAATCGATGCGGTCATCAACCTGGTGGCCGGCAATGAGGTCATCCTCAGCCGCTTAACTGGCCGGCGCGTCTGCAAGGACTGCGGCGCCACCTACCACATCAGTCGCCTGCATGGCAAGACCACCTGCGAAGCGTGCACGGGGCCTTTGATTCAACGGGTCGACGACCAGGAGCACACCATCTTAAACCGGCTGAAGGTGTACGAGGCGCAGACCGCGCCGCTGATTGCCTACTACCGGGGGATAGGGCTGCTACACGACATTTCCGCAGTGGATGGCATCGAGGCCGACCACCAGCAGATCAAATAGGCGCTGGGGTTACAGGCATGATTTCCATCAAAAACGACGCGCAGCTGGACAAGATGCGCGACGCGGGGAAGCTGCTGCACGAGATCATGGGCAAACTGCGCGAGGTCATTCGCCCGGGGGAAACCACGGCCGCGATTGATGCCTACGCGGAGGAGCTCATCCACCGTGCCGGCGCCATCCCCTCCTTCCTGAACTACCGGGGCTTCCCCGCCAGCATCTGCGCAAGCGTTGATGACGAGGTGGTCCACGGCATCCCCACGGAAGGCCAGGTCCTGCAAGAGGGCAGCATCTTAAGCATCGACTGCGGGCTGATCCTGGATGGCTGGCACGCGGACAGCGCGTTCACCGTGGGCGTAGGGGTGATCAGCCCCCAGAACCAAAAGCTGATCGAAGTCACTGAGGAGTGCTTCTTTGCGGGCGTAAGAGCTGCGATAAACGGCGGTCGCATCGGCGACATCGGCCACGCGGTACAGACGCTGGCAGAGGCCTATGGCTACGGGGTTATCCGGGATTTAACCGGACACGGCATCGGCCGCAGCATGCACGAGGATCCGTCCGTCCCCAACTTCGGGGAGCCCGGACGCGGCGCGCGATTGCGCCCTGGCATGACGCTGGCGGTGGAGCCCATGATTTCCATGGGGAACTGGCAGGTAAAGGAGATGGACGACGGCTGGACCATCAAGACGGTGGACGGCTCGCCCTGTGCGCACTATGAGCACACCATCGCCGTAAATGAGGACGGCCTGCCCGAGATTTTGACCTTGCCTGGGTTCATCTGGGCGTAAGTGTGCGATGAAGCCGGAAATAAAAAGCGGAATCGCCGCGATTTCCTTAAATGGGCGTGACAAGGGCAGAGTCTTTGTGGTATTATGTGAGTTGGACGCTGATTTCGTATTGGTCGCCAATGGCGGGCTGCGCCCGCTTTCGCACCCTAAGAAAAAGCGAAAGAAGCACCTGCGGGCCATCGGGCATGAGATGCCCGGCCTGAAGGCCTCCTATGACGACCAGACCGTGACGGATCATGACATTCGCATGTTCCTCAAGCCCCTGCAAGACCCATACCACCAGAACCCCGCCTAAAGGAGGCATTGAGTGTCCAAAAGTGACGTGATCGAAATCGAAGGTAAAGTGGTAGAAGCCCTGCCCAACGCCATGTTCTCCGTTGAATTGGCCAACGGACACCGCATCATGGCGCACATCTCCGGAAAAATGCGCATGAACTTCATCCGCATCTATCCGGGGGACAGGGTCACCATCGAGCTTTCCCCCTATGACCTGACACGAGGCCGCATTACCTGGCGCAGCAAAAACTGAGCCACACTGAGGAGGTTATCCCATGAAAGTCCGTCCATCTGTTAAGAAGATTTGCGAAAAATGCAAGATTATCCGCCGCAAGGGCCGCGTGATGATCATCTGCGAAAACCCCAAGCACAAGCAACGGCAAGGCTAAGGGGTTCCTCTTTGGCATGGTTCGCTGCGCGGGCGGCTGCCTGAACACCGTTTCAGGACCGTGCGGCGCCATCATAGATACCGGCCGCTTACCGGCAAAACAAGCAGTAAATTTGGAGGTGTTCCCAGCACATGGCACGTATAGCAGGCGTTGACTTACCAAGAGACAAACGCATTGAAACCGGCCTGACCTATATCTTTGGCATTGGGCCGACCACCAGCAAGAAAATCCTTGCGGAAACTGAAATCAGCCCGGACATCCGTGTCCGTGACCTGAGTGAGAACGACATCAGCAAACTGCGCGAGTACATCGAGCATCATGTGAAGGTCGAAGGCGATCTGCGCCGTGAGATTTCCATGGACGTCAAACGCCTGGTGGAGATTGGTTCCTACCGTGGAATCCGCCATCGCCGCAGCCTGCCTGTGCGCGGGCAAAACACCAAGCAGAACGCGCGCACACGCAAAGGCCCCAAACGCCAGGTAACCGGCAAGAAAAAGGCCCAGAGATAATCAGGCTACAAACATAACCCATTAGCGGTATGGAGGAAAAGAATGGCAAAACCTTCTCTTAAAAGGGTATCACGCCGGCGCCGTGAGAAAAAGCTCGTTGAGCGCGGTGTGGTGCATATCCAATCATCATTTAACAACACCATCGTGACCATCACGGATACCATGGGCAACGCGCTTTCATGGGCATCCGCCGGCGGGATGGGCTTCCGCGGCAACAAGAAGTCCACGCCTTTTGCCGCGCAGATGGCCGCGGAAACAGCTGCCAGAGCAGCCGCCGAATTCGGGCTGCGCACCGTGGATGTGCTGGTCAAAGGCCCGGGCTCCGGGCGCGAGGCCGCCATCCGTTCCCTGCAGACGGCAGGCCTGGAGGTCACCATGATCAAAGACGTGACCCCCATTCCCCATAATGGCTGCCGCCCGCCCAAGCGCAGAAGAGTGTAAGAAGGAGAAACCCACATGGCAAGAAATACCGGCTCTGTATGCCGTATGTGCCGTCGTGAGGGCACCAAGCTCTTTTTGAAGGGCGAGAAGTGCTTCTCACAGAAATGCGCCCTGGCAAAGCGCCCCACCCCTCCTGGCCAGCATGGCCAGGCCCGCCAGCGCAAGATGAGCGAGTATGGCACCCAGCTGCGTGAAAAGCAGAAGGCCCGCCGCGCGTATGGCATGCTGGAAACCCAGTTCCACCGCACCTATCAAAACGCGCTGAAGATGAAGGGTGTTTCCGGCGAAAACCTGCTGCAGCTGCTTGAGCGCAGGCTGGACAATGTTGTCTACCGCGCCGGCCTTGCGGCCTCCCGTGCCCAGGCCCGTCAGCTGGTCAACCACGGCCACTTCCAGGTGAACGGCCAGAAGGTCGATATCCCCAGCTACACCATCAAGCAGGGCGATGTCATCACCGTAGGCGCCTCCAGCCGCGACATGGACCTGTTCAAGGCTGTGCGCGAAGGCAGCGCCCGCATCCTGCCCAAGTGGCTCAATGTCAACTTTGATGAGCTCAAGGCCACCGTCGACAGCCTGCCCGAGCGCAGCGACGTGGACTTTGCACTGCAGGAGAACATGATCATTGAGTTCTACTCCCGCTAATTGACCTGTCCTTTTACGACCGTCAAGAAAAAAGCAGGAGGGTAAGCCATTGATCACTGAATCCGTCAGCCCGCGCATTGAGCGCGTTGAATCCCGTGAGGATGAATTCTATGGCCGCTTCGTGGTGGAGCCCCTGGAGCGTGGCTTTGGCCATACCCTGGGCAACGCCCTGCGCCGCAGCCTGCTGAGCAGCCTGCCCGGTGCCGCTGTCACCAGCGTGCAGATTGAAGGCGTCCAGCATGAGTTCTCCACCATCCCCGGCGTCAAGGAAGACGTCACGGAGATGATCCTCAACCTAAAAGAGCTGTCCATCCGCCTGCTGGCCGATGTGACCAAGCAGGTGGAAATCATCGCCGAGGGCCCCGGCGCTGTGACCGCGGCGGATATCCGCGTGGACAGCGAGGTGGAAGTGGTTAACCCCGACCTCCACATCGCCACACTGTCTGAGGGCACCAAGTTGCATATGACGCTCACCATCGAGCATGGCTTTGGCTATGTTTCCGCCGAGCGCAGCAAGCCCGCAGAGCTGCCCATCATCGGCATGATCCCCATTGACGCCATCTTCACGCCCCTGCGCAAGGTGAACTACCTGGTGGAGGACACCCGCGTGGGCCAGATTACCGACTATGACAAGCTGGTGCTGGAAGTATGGACCAATGGCTCCGTCACGCCGGAGGAGGCCATCGGCATGGCCAGCAAGATTTTGGTCAACCAGCTGAGCATCTTCACCCACTTGACCGACGCGCCCCTGGCCCTGCCAGAGGAGGAAGCCGAGAGCGAGCTGGGCAGCAAGACCGCCGAGATGACCATCGATGAGCTGGACCTCTCCGTGCGTGCCTTCAACTGCTTGAAGCGCGCCGGGATCAACACCGTGTCAGAACTGGTGCAAAAGACGCAGGAAGACATGATGAAGGTCCGTAACCTGGGCAAGAAGAGCCTGGAAGAAGTCGAGCATAAGCTGGGGCTCTTGGGCCTGGCTCTGCGCTCCAACGAAGAATAAGCAATCGCCTAAGTTAGGCTAAGGAGGAAACCCACATGGCACAGCAACGCAAGCTTGGCCTGTCCAGCGACATGCGCAAAGCCTTAATCCGCAACCAGGTCACCAACCTCTTGTGGCACGGCCGCATTGAGACCAGCCTGGCCCGCGCCAAGGAAGTCCGCCGCATGGCGGAGAGAATGGTGACCCTCGCGGTGCGTGAGTACGACAAAACCGTGGACGCCACCAAGGAATACCACAACGA
The DNA here is from genome assembly GCA_012728435.1 of Clostridiales bacterium. GTDB lineage: Bacteria > Bacillota > Clostridia > Christensenellales > Aristaeellaceae > UBA6115. The sequence continues at coordinate 8,856 of JAAYFC010000030.1, forward strand.
AAAAGGCCAGATCGTCAAGATCGATGTGGTCAACGACGCTGCCAGCAAACTGCATGCGCGCCGGATCATGTTGGCCTATCTGTACAATATTCCAGAGGCCCGCAAGGACGACGAGAGCCGCACGGAATACCGTGAGCGCACCCGCGACGTGAAGCATCCCGTGGTGGAGAAGCTGTTCCGGGAGTACGGCCCCAAGTATCGCAAGCGCAACGAAGAAAATAACAGCGCCGGCGGCTATACCCGCATCTACCGCCTGGGACCCCGCCGCGGCGACGCCTCTGAGCGTGTGCTCATTGAAATGGTATAATACTGGATTCAATCTTAATTCATTCGCCCAGTATCATCACTGTTCCATTGAAACCGGTGCTTTTGCTCCGGTTTTTTTGATTGATTAGACAGGCAGACCCTTGCTTGATACTAATACTAAACGCACTCTTTCATGGGTACTGTCAAATTAAGTTCGCAACTTTGGATTCCGCCTGCCATGTCACGCTGCCAGGTTGTCGAGTGATTTGAGCGATTCCTCACTCAGGTACGACCGGGTCACCGACCAGTCATCCGAGTATTCTATCAGGTACACG
>JAAYFC010000031.1 GCA_012728435.1 Clostridiales bacterium
GAAACACCTGAGAGATTTCCGGTGGCAATGGCGAAGGGGACCCACCTGTACCCATCCCGAACACAGAAGTTAAGCCCTTCAGCGCCGATGGTACTTGGCTGGAAACGGCCCGGGAGAGTAGGTCGCCGCCGGTTTCTAACAAAAGTTCCCCACACAACAGGGGAACTTTTTAATTTTTGTTGTACATCAACTACATTCTATGATAGTATGAGTGCATTGGATGAGAGGAATCATATGATTCGAACTGGCAGAGTTGTACAAACGGATGGTGACATCCTGAAGGTTTGCTTTAGTCGGCTGGATGCCTGTGGATCCTGTGGGATGTGCGGGGGCGGCCGGGATGATGCAATGGTGAGCATTCGTGGTAAAGCGCAGGTAGGGGATATGGTGCAGGTGGACATGCCTGACGCACAGGTGCTGAAGGTGTCTGCCATCGCTTATGTAATCCCTTTGATTGCGCTTATATTGGGGCTGTTTGCAGGCTCCCTTCTGTTTCCAGCGCAGGAGTTGTATGTGCTGGCAGCTGGCTTACTCTTTTTGGGGCTGGCAGTTGTCGGTGTAAAAATGGTTGATACCAAGGTGGGCATGAAAGCGCAATGGCAGCCAAAGCTAATCGAGGTAGTGGCGCCAGCGCCGGAAAAACAAACCCAAATCAGGGAGTGATCCTTTTTTCGGGTATCTAAAAAAGAATAAGCAATTGAACAATGGTTCAATTTTGTAGTTGTGTGTAGTTGGAAATGATATAAGGAGGAAACTGTGTCAACGAAACCAAAACTGAAAATATTGCCGCTTGGCGGAATCGACGAGATCGGCAAGAACATCACTGTTTTTGAGTACGGTGAGGATATTATCGTCATGGACTGCGGCTCCATCTTCCCCAAGGAGGACATGCTGGGCATTGACCTGGTGATTCCGGATGTGAGCTATCTCATCGCGAATAAGCACAAGGTGCGCGGCTTTGTCTTCACCCACGGGCATGAGGACCATATCGGGGCAACGCCCTATGTGCTGGATAAAATTCAGGCGCCGATTTACGGCTCTGGACTTACCTTGGCCTTAATTGAGAACAAAATGCGCGAGCATCGCATCACCAAGTATGAGGCACATGTGGTGGAACCGCGGCAGACCATCAAGCTGGGCAGCTTCTCTGTGCAGTTTATCAGGGTTAACCACTCCATCGCAGGCGCTTACGCCCTGGCGATTACCTGCCCCGCTGGCACCGTGGTTGCAACCGGTGACTTTAAGATTGATTTCACGCCCGCGACTGGTGAGGTGACTGATTTAAGCTCCCTTGCTGCCATTGGTGAGCGCGGCTGCCTGGCCCTGATGTCGGACAGCACCAACGTGGAACGCCCCGGCTATACCATGAGTGAGCGCAAAGTGGCGGAGACCTTCACCCAGCAGATTTCTACAGCCACCGGCCGCGTCATCATCGCGATGTTCGCCAGCAATATCCACCGCGTGCAGCAGGTGGTGGACTGTGCCGTAGGCTTTGGCCGCAAGATCTGTTTCATTGGCCGCAGCATGATCAACACCAGCACCGTCGCGATGGATTTGGGTTATTTAAACATCCCGCGGGACAACCTGATTGAGATGGATGACCTGGACCGCTACCGGGACGACCAGATATTAGTCATCACCACCGGCTCCCAGGGTGAGCCGATGAGCGGACTGACCCGCATGGCTTTCGCGGAGCACCGCCGGCTGCAAATCAAACAGTCGGATAAGGTGATCATCTCCGCCACGCCCCTCCCCGGAAACGAGGTTTTTGTTTCCCGCGTCATCAACCAGCTGTACCGCTGCGGTGCGGAGGTCATCTATGACGCGCTGGCAGAGGTGCACGTTTCCGGCCATGCCCGGCAGGAGGAGCTCAAGCTGATGCACGCGCTGGTGCGGCCAAAATATTTCATGCCGGTTCACGGCGAGTACCGCATGCTCTGGCAGCACGCGGAACTGGCAGAAAGCCTGGGCACACCGCGCGAGAACATCGTGCTGCCGGAAACAGGCCAGATTGTCGCGATGAATGATGAAAGCATCAGCATTGAGGGCGTCGTGCCCACCGGCACCATCCTCATTGACGGCCTGGGCATCGGCGACGTGGGCAACGTGGTGCTGAGGGACCGGAAGCATTTAAGCCAGGAGGGCTTGATCATCGTTGCGATGGCCTTTGACCGCACCCACAACATCCTGATTTCAGGGCCGGACATCATTTCCCGCGGCTTTGTGTTTGTGCGCGAGAACGAAGACATCATCGAGGAATCCCGCGAGGTGGTCCGCAAAATCATCGACTCCTATGAGCGGATTTCTGGCTCTGATTGGCCGACGATCAAAAACCGCATCAAGGACGACCTGCGCCGCTTCCTGCATGAGAAGATCAAGCGCAACCCAATGATTCTGCCCGTGATTGTTGATTTGGGCTGATTATGTTAAAATAAACTTGCCGCGGTGTAGGCCGATAGGCCAAACCCCGCGGTATTTTTATTGAGGATGGTCATTATGAATTACGACGCCGCGCACGCGCTGGCTAAGCAAATCAAAGAATCCGAGGAGGTGCGGGAGTACCAGCGCCTTAAGGAGATTGTTGAGGAAAGCGAGACCACCCGCGCGCTGATTAAGGAATACAAGCGCCTGCAAATGGCGGTGCAGATGGCTGCCATGTCCGGGTCTCAGCTGCCATCAGAGGAAATGAGTCGGTTTCAACAGATTTCTTCCCTCTTGTACGCCGGGACGGATACATCCCAGTACCTGATGGCGGAGATGCGTCTGCAGCAGTCGCTCGCGGACATCTACAACATCATCGCCAAAGCCTCCGGCATCACCCTTGAATTGCCGGGCATTGAGTAAAGTATGAGAGAGAAGCCTACCAGGGACTACACCCACGACGACCTTGTCGAAGAGCGGGCGTACGGCTTGTACTGGTACAGCTGGCTGTGGGGCATCGTCCGGCCGGTGCTGGTCTTTGTGTGCTCACTGCTGCTGTTGATTGGCCTGGTCAGCTTTGGTTGGGGCAAACTCAGCGCACGGTTTATCGACCCGGTAGACCGCAACGATACCACGCCCATCAGCTTCTCTGTAGCGCCAGGTGACAGCTTAACCCGTGTATCCAACAATCTGAAAAATCAAAACCTCATCAGGGACCGCTCCGTGTTTAAGTATTTTGCGGACTTTATGGGCTTTGGACAGAAGATTCAAGCAGGGGAATACACCCTCTCCCGCAATATGACCATCAACCAGATTGCGGACCAATTGACCAGCGGGGACGGCAAGCCGATTGTACGCAACATCACGATTATCCCTGGTTGGACGGTTGAGAACATCGCGGATTATCTGCTGAAGGAAGGTGCGATCAAGGACAAGGCCCAGTTCCTGGAGAAAAGCAGGTCTGGTCATGAATTCGCTGCCTATTACTATATCAACGACATCTTATCCGGCGGTAAGGCCCAGGTACGCAAATATGTGCTGGAAGGTTATCTGGCGCCCGACACCTATGAGGTGTACACGGACGCCAGCGCGGAGGACATCATCAAGAAGCTGCTCTCCCAGACGGAAGCCGTATACAAGGAGCCGCTTCATGCGCGCACAGACGAGATGAATATGACCATGGACCAGATCATTACCCTGGCTTCGCTGATTGAAAAGGAAGGGAAGACGGCCGATTTTGCGAAGGTTTCCGCGGTCTTCCACAGCCGGTTGAAGCAAAACATCGCCCTGGGCAGTGACGTGACCATCAAATATGTGTCCGGCACCAACCGCATGGCACTGAATAAAGAGGACCTGGCGCTGCAGTCACCCTACAACACCTATATCCACAAAGGCCTGCCTCCAGGCCCTATTTGCAGCCCCTCTCCCGCAGCCATCTTAGCGGCGCTGTACCCAGATGAGCAGTTCATGCAGGAGGGCTATCTGTATTTCTGTTCCAAGGATCCGGGCACTGGTGAATTACACTTCTCAAAAACCCTGGCGGAGCACGAGTACGCGGTCAGTGTATACGCGCCGCTGTGGGAGGCCTACGACAGGCGGGTCAACGCGCGGTGAGTCCAGATAAAGAACGCGTTCGCTTTGGCCCTGCAGGCAATTCAGACAGTTTTTACGCAGCGGGATTTTCCCAGACGGTGGATGCCTTTTTGTGGCAGCGCGAACAATTTGATTTGGATGCCTTTGAGGTGCCCTTTGGCCGCGGCATCAGCATGAGCGCTGCCACTGCAGAGGCGATTGGCGCTGCAGCGCATCAGGCAGGTGTCACCCTCAGCGCGCACGCCCCCTACTACATCAACCTGGCCAACCCCAGTGATGAGATGGCACAAAAAAGCATGCAGTATATTTTAAGCGCAGCACGCTTGCTTGACATCATGGGGGGCAGCCGCCTGGTGGTGCATGTTGGCTCCCCCAAAAAGGAAAGCCGGGAAACCGCCATGGCCTTGTCTAAAGAGCGTCTGACGCAGACGCGGGAGCAGCTGATTCAAAAAGGCTTTGAGCACATCAGGCTGTGCCTGGAAACCATGGGTCGGCCCAGCGTCATTGGCACGCTGGATGAAGTGCTTTCCTTGGTTGCGGTGGACGATTCCTTTTTGCCCTGCATTGATTTCGCCCATCTGCATGCCAGCGGCGGCGGGGCAATCAATGATGCGGAGGATTTCAAAACCGTGCTGGATGCGGTGGAATCAAGCCTTGATCTCAACCGCGCGCGGCAGATGCACATGCATTTCTCGCGCATAGAGTTTGGTAAAAAGGGGGAAATCCGTCACCGTGTGTTTGCAGAAACGGACTATGGACCGGAGCCTGCCTGGCTGATGCCGCTATTGGCCCAGCGGGGCTACCACGGTGTCATGATTTGTGAAAGCCGGGGCAACCAGGCAGAGGATGCAGCACAGATGCAAAGGATGTATCTCTCCTACCTAAAAGCCTAGAGGTTTTCAAAGTAGAGCGTTTTTTGTAGCCAAGGGAACCTGCATGTGCTATAATTTTCCATGGATTTATAACAAGGAGACCAATTGATGAAGAGAATCCAAAAACTGATCGCGGCTGTGGCACTGGCTCCAGAAGCAGGTATTTTGGTACACAAACCGTCCAACATCTTCTATTTAAGTGGATATACCGGCGAAGGTTTGCTGCTGATTACAGGCAACACCACGGCGATTTTGACCGACTTCCGCTATGTAGAGCAGGCCCAGCAGGAAGCACCCGGTTTTGTGGTGCATCAAATCACAGGTCAGCTTAGTTACCAGAAAACGGCGGCCTCCCTTTTTGAAAAAGAAGGGATCAACACCGTCTATTATGAAGATGACTTCATCACCGTACGCAGCGGTAAAACCTGGGCTGAAGCCCTGGAAGGCGTCACCCTCCTGTCCCTTGATAATAAGCCCGAATTGCTGAGGGAAATCAAGGACGAGCAGGAGATTGCACTGATAGAAAAAGCTTGTGCCATTTCATCCGCAGGCTTTGAGTATATCTGCACCCAGATCAAGTCTGGCATGACGGAGCTTGCCATCAAGCGCCTGTTGGAAAACCATTTGATGGACCTGGGCGCTTCCGCCACAGCCTTTGATACCATCGTGGCTTCCGGCCCCAATGGTTCCCTGCCCCATGCTATTCCAGGGGACAGGGTCATCCAAGATGGTGACATAATCACCCTGGATTTTGGTGCCCGATACAAGGGCTATTGCTCGGACATGACCCGTACTGTCAGTGTGGGTCAGCCCAGCGCAAAGATGTTGGAGATTTTCAACATTGTTCTGGAGGCACAAAAAGCCAGTCAGGCTGCCTTGAAACCGGGGGCCATTTGCAAAGATATGGATGATGTTGCCAGATCTTTGATTGCAAAAGCCGGGTATTCAGAGTATTTTGGACATGGACTGGGCCATGGCGTGGGCATTGATGTGCACGAGAATCCCAGGCTCAGCGCCACATGCAGCGATCCCTTGCAACCTGGCCATGTGGTCACGGTGGAACCTGGGATTTATTTGCCGGGCATTGGTGGGGTGCGCATTGAAAACACTTGCGTCATTGCCGAAACCGGCGCGCATTCCCTGGTCACAGCATCAAGAGAACTCAGGATTCTGTAAGATTGATTCAATAAAGTGGAGGAAGGCAAATGATTAACGCAGGCGATTTCAGAAGAGGCATCACCGTCGAGTTGGACGACAGCGTGTGGACCATCGTAGATTTTCAGCACGTGAAACCGGGGAAGGGCGCAGCCTTTGTCCGTGCAAAGATTAAGAACATCATGTCAGGCACAGTGGTGGAGCGCACCTTTAACCCCTCTGACAAGATGCCCCGCGCCATCATCGAGTCCAAGGAGATGCAGTATCTTTACAACGACGGCGAGCTGTATTACTTCATGGATCCGGAAACCTACGAGCAGATGCCCCTGAATCACTCCCAGGTGGAGGAAGCAATCCAGTTTGTGAAGGAAAACATGAGCGTTAACATCCGTTTCTACAAAGGCGCTGCCTTCTCGGTGGAAGCTCCCAACTTTGTGGATCTGGAGATTGCGGATACCGAGCCTGGCTTTAAGGGTGATACCGCGTCCACCACCTATAAACCCGCCAAGACCGAGACTGGTTTTGAACTGATGGTGCCCCTGTTTATCAACATCGGGGATGTTGTCAAGGTTGATACCCGGACGGGTGAGTACCTGTCCCGCGCTTAAGCAAACCTGAGAAGGAGGATACAATGAGCGAACTGTCTAAGAAGGTTGAATATTTAAAGGGCTTGGCCGATGGCATGAACTTAAAGGAAGACAATCAGGATCAGAGGTTGCTGCTCAAAATCCTGGAGGTGCTTGAGGAGATTGCCTTTGAAATTGAGGATCTGCAGGAAGTGCAGGACGAGATGAACGAGTACCTCGAAAACATGGATGAGGACTTGGCCGAGCTGGAGGACGCCGTCTTTGAAGATGAGGACGATTTTGACCATCTTCCGGATGATTATGAAGGCTTTGTCGGGGATTCCCTGGTGGAGTACGAGTGCCCGCATTGCGGCTACAAAACCCGTTTTGATATCACCGATTTTGATTTTGACGAGGACTACCTCTGCCCTGAGTGCGAGCAGCCCTTCTTCCCCGAGTATGATGAGGAGGATGAAGATGAGCTTGACGAGGATGAAAACGAAGGCGCCGACCATTAAACCGCGCTAGCGCGCAACAGGTTGCCTCCAGGCCCTACCGGGAGGCAGCCTTTTTTACAGCATGATGAGCAAAATACCACACAAAAAACAGCCCATGAGCCCGTCCAAGGTCTTAGCCTTGGGCTTTTTGGGCATCATCCTGTTGGGATCATTGCTGCTGCTTTTGCCCATCGCGGCGGAGGAAGGGGTTACCATAGCCCCCCTGCAAGCCGCCTTCACCGCAGTCAGTGCGGTCTGCGTGACAGGCCTGACAGTGGTGGATACTGCCAGCAGCTACAGCATCTTTGGGGAAATTGTCATCCTCTGTCTGATCCAATTAGGCGGCCTGGGCTTCATGATGTTCGCCACCACGGTGCTGGTGCTGACAAAGCGCCGCATCTCTCTGCGCAACCGGATCCTGTTGCATGAGACCATGAGCATGCCAGGCTTATCAGGCACGGTGCGCGCAGTGTTGCGTTTCATGCTGATTGTGTTTGCGGTGGAGTTTCTGGGGGCTGTAATCCTGTCCACCCAGTTTATCCCGCGCCTTGGTTTTGGCAAAGGGCTGTATTATGGCATCTTCCACGCAATCAGCGCCTTTTGTAACGCGGGCTTTGACCTCTTTTCCGCCTCCGGCAGCCTGTCGCAGTTTCACCACGCGCCCCTGGTGCTGGTGACTGTATCCCTGCTGATTATTGCTGGGGGCCTGGGTTTCGCTGTCGTGGCGGACTTAATCAGCCACGGCACGCAACATAAAAAGCTGCAGCTGCACACCAAAGTGGTGGTGGTGATGACGGCATCCCTGCTGTTGCTTGGTGCGCTGTTCTTTGCGCTGACAGAATGGCACAACCCGCATACGTTGGATGTGGCTGATGCCACCATCCCCAGCAAGTTGACGAACGCCTGGTTTCAATCCACAACCAGCCGCACAGCCGGCTTTTACTCATTTGACCAAGCCCAGATGCGGGATGGCAGCAAGCTGATGACCATCCTGTTGATGTTCATCGGCGCTTCACCCGCCTCTACCGGCGGCGGCATCAAAACCAGCACCCTGTTTGTGTTGCTGGTGCTTTTACGCAGTGTGTTTATTGGCTATAGCGATGTTAACGCTTTTAAGCGGCGCTTGCCCTTGGTGCTCATCCGCACGGTAGTCAGCGTCTTCCTCATCAGTTTGGCGCTGCTGGGCTTTGGCGCCGTCCTGCTGTCCTTTTTTGAGGAAGGGCGGGGGCACAGCTTTTTGGACATGTTGTTTGAAGAGGTATCGGCACTGGCCACGGTGGGACTGTCAACCAAAGGAACCGCCAACTACAGCAGCGGTACCAAAATCTGGCTGATGATGCTGATGTATTTTGGCCGGGTTGGTCCTTTGACAATGATGCTCAGCTTCAGTAATCGCCATGCGAACCAGCTTCCCGGCATCCGCTACGCGGAGGACAATATCCTGGTAGGGTAAAGGAGTTTATATGGCAGATCATAAAACCAAGCAGTACATTATCTTTGGCGTGGGTCGCTTTGGCTCAGCCTTGGCCAGGACCCTATGCGAAATGGGGCATGAGGTGCTGGCTGTGGACTCCTCGGAGGAGCGTGTCGCAGCCATCACACCCTATGTCACAAATGCCGTACAGATAGCGATTAATGACGAGGAAAGCATGCGGTCCCTTGGCATCCGTAATTTTGATGCGGCGGTGGTCGCCATCGGGGATGACCTGCACAACTCCATCCTGATTACTGTCATGTGCAAGGAGCTGGGCGCGCAATACCTGATTGCCAAAGCCTCGGACGCCATGCATGCGAAGGTGCTGATGAAGCTGGGCGTGGACCGGGTGGTTTTCCCTGAGCGCGACATGGGTGAACGCATCGCGCACTCCTTGATTAACCCGCATGTGCTGGACTTAATCAACTTGCGCAGTGACCATGTCATCGCTTACATTGGCTGCCCTGCTGCCTGGGTGAACCGCAGTTTAAAGCAGGTTGATGTGCGCAACCGCTATGGTGTGCACGTGCTGGCCATCTATCGGGCAGAAGAGATGATCATGGATCTGCGCGCAGACTCTGTGTTCGCTGCGGGGGACAGCCTGCTGGTGATGGGCCACAAAGTTCAGGTGGCCGAAGTGGAGGGGTTGGAGTGATGCAGGGGCCTATCCTGGTGTTTGATACCGAGGCGACGGATCTTGTGCCTGGGCAGATTTGCCAGCTGGCGTATCTGTTTGAGGACGGGCAGGGCTTACGCGCGCGCAACTATTTTTTCTCTGTGGATGATATGTCAGAAGGCGCGCAGGAAGTCCATGGGTTTTCCATGGAGCAGCTGGCGGAACTGTCCCAGGGGAAGTATTTTGAGGACCTTGCGGAGGAGTTTCTGCCTGATTTCAACGCGGCGAAGGTGTTGATTGGCCACAATGTCGCAGCGGATGAACGCTATTTGCGGGTGGAGATGGAGCGGGCGGGCTTGAAGCTTAAGAAAATCAACACCTTTTGCACCATGAACTTCGCTTCCGGTCTAATGAACCTTTCGCGCAAGGTGGTTACCGGGCGCCCCAAACCGCCAAGGCTGTCCGAGCTGGCCGCGTACTACGGCGTAACGGAGGAGGAAGCGGCGGAGAAGACCAAACAATGGTTTGAGGTCTCAGACATCAGCCTGCACGACGCGCGTTTTGACACCGTGCTGACGTATTTAAGCTATCAACAAGCGATAAAGCAGGGTGATTTACGCGCAATCTGATGAAAAACTGCCCACTATTGCTAAAATATGAAGGTTTTGTTGCAGTTCGCTTGCAAACTTTGCGTTTTTTGATATAATCATGGGGTAATCAAGCACATTTTCGTTGCTAAGGAAGGGTGGACCGCGGTGGCAAAGCGTATATTGTTAGTGGATGATGAGCCTCTTCTCATCAAGGGGCTGAAATTCACACTGGAAAAGGATGGATACGAGACGCTGACAGCCTATGACGGCGAGGAAGCGCTGGAAGTGTTCCACAACAACCATGTGGATCTGATTTTGCTGGACGTCATGCTGCCCAAACTGGATGGCATAGTGGTCTGCCAGCGCATCCGCGAGGTCAGCAACGTGCCCATTATCATGCTCACCGCCAAGGGCGAGGACATGGACAAAATCCTGGGCCTGGAGTATGGCGCGGATGATTACATGACCAAGCCTTTTAACATCCTGGAGGTCAAGGCGCGCATCAAGTCCATCTTACGGCGCGCGCAGCCCGCCGGTGCTGGTGATGACAACAAGATTGTCAAGGTGAGGGATTTGGCCGTCAACGCGGTCAACCGCTCCGTCAGCCTGGATGGCAAGGATATCCGCCTCACCGCCAAGGAGTTTGACCTGCTCACCCTCTTCATCAATAACCGCGGGCGTGTGTTCAGCCGGGAAGAGATGCTGGATGCCGTGTGGAAGAATGACTACGCGGGGGATGAGCGCACGGTGGACGTGCACATCCGCCGCCTGCGCGAGAAGGTGGAGCGCAACCCCACCCAGCCGGAATTCATTTTCACCAAGTGGGGCGTCGGCTACTACTTCACCGACCGGGATGACTAACCGTCCCTTCGCCAGCATCCGATGGAAAGTCATGCTGGCTTTTTTTTTCATTATTGGGCTGTCCTTTTTGCTGATGGCCAGTACCCTCATCAATATGCTTGGGGACTACCTCTTTGACGTGCGCATCCAGGGCGACCGGGCTGGGCTTGAAAAATGGGCGGTGCAAGCTGTTGATGATTTAAGCCGCGGCAGTGCCAGCGGTATAGACGCGGTGGTGCGCAAGGCGGGCGCCGAGTTGGGCGGCCGGGTCCTTTTGCTGGACAAGGATGGCAAGGTGCAGTCCGACAGCTACCAGACGGCGATGGGTCAGCGGCTGCACTATCCGGAGGTTACCAGCATCCTGATCTCTGGCCAGACCGCGGACTATGGTGTGCATTCGCTTACGTCCGGTGAGGCTGTCAGCCGGCTGAACCTGCTCAGCTTTGCTTCCCGGGACGAATGGGCCAGCTATTCATCAGCGGGCATTGTAGAGTCTTCTCACGTCATCGGAGTCTTGCTGCTCATCTCCTCTGTCAAGGAGATGATGAACAGCCTGTTGCTTTTGCAAAACAACATGGTTCTCCTGTTTGTGGGCGTGGCGCTTGCCGCGGTGATTGCGGGGATGGTGTTTTCCCGTGTGCTGACACAACCCATCAGCGACATGACAAGGGTTATCAAAAGCATGTCCAAGGGCGATTTGGGCGTGCGCGCACAGGTGAAAGGCAGCGGGGAGATCCGACAGTTGGCACTGGCCTTCAACTCCATGAGTGATCAGTTGGAGTCCCTCAACCAGACGCGTAACCAGTTTGTCTCCAACGCCAGTCACGAGCTAAAGACACCGCTTGCGACCATGAAAATCATGATTGAAAGCCTGATTTATCAGCCGGATTTGGATCCGGAGCTGCGCACAGAGTTTTTAAGCGATGTCAATCAGGAAATCAACCGCCTATCCTCCATCGTGTCAGACCTCCTCACCCTGGTGCACGCTGATTCGCGCACCACACGCCTCAACCGTGAGCGGATGAGCCTGGCAGAGGTGGTCAAGGACACCCAGCACCGCTTAGCTCCCATCGCTGAGCAAAATGGCCAGGAGATTACCCTTAATCTGACCGACAGCTGCGACATGTATGCTGACAAGGCCAAGCTGCAGCAGGTGGTCTATAACCTGATGGAAAACGCGGTGAAGTACACGCCGCAAAACGGTTGGGTGAAGGTATCCCTCACCCGTATCGGCAGGGATGCCATCCTGACGGTTTCAGACAGCGGTGCAGGGATTCCCAAGGAGAACCTGCCCCATGTGTTTGACCGCTTCTACCGGGTGGACAAGGCGCGCGGGCGTGAATCCGGCGGCACAGGCTTGGGGCTGTCCATTGTACAGCAGTATGTCAACCTGCACGGCGGCAACGTAAGTGTTGCCAGCGAGGAAGGGCAAGGGGCGGTGTTCACGGTCGAATTGCCGCTGAACAAAGGCTGATCTAACAGGCTGTTCCTCAACACAACGTGTGACAATAATAAACCTCCAAACCAGGCTGGTCTGGAGGTTTCCTTATCCCATCTATAGCTTACTGTATAATGCCCTCATTGCGCAAAAAGACACCTGAAACATCAATCTGCTGCACGAACATCCCCTCTTGCTTGCCATCAATGAAGAAGCAGGCCTGCTTTGCTGTTCTGATCTTGGTGAGGGTGTTGACCATGGCGTAGACCATCAGCAGCTCCTGCTCAGGGGTTAGCTGCGCGCTTTTTGCGCGCAATTGATTGGAAAAATTGATCAGCGCGGTGTCGTTTTGAATTGTGATGCCTAAAAGGTCCGCGTCCTTGATGTCCGCGGGCAACACGGGGGAGAGCCCCGTCACGCTGTCGGTGTTGAGCGGGCCTTTCATCAGCTGGTTCATAACATAGCGTGGGTTGTGCATCTGGTGATAGGGGATGGCGCGCAAAGTTTTGCTTAGGCTGCCCTGCGCATTGGCGAAATACAGCGCGCAGTGGTCCAGCAGGAACTGTGCGAACTGGCTGCGCTGCATGATGCCGTTTGCGAATAATATTTGTTCACCAGCCCCGTCATACAGCCCGGCCGGTACCAGCGCGGTAATCTGCTCATTGCCGATGGTGACGGAAATCCCAGCGGTATAGGGCAGGAAAGTCGTCAGGGTATAGGTGAGGGAGGCCATCATCACCGAACGGGTAATGCCCGAAGCAATCAAGGCCTCGTTCATGCTCTCCCGGAAGTTCAGTTTAACCAGCCGCCCGGTGGCGCTTGCGCTTTCATCCACTGTGATGGGGCTTTGTAACAAGGTGGTTAAGTCCGGCATGGCGGGCGTGCCAGAGGGGACTTCCCCGCGGGTGGACAGGGCTTCAATCAGCGCGTAAGCCATGTCAGGCAAGCTGCGGCTGTTCGCGGTTATCAGCTGGGACCGCGCGGCAATCCCGCGCCCGGAGCTGATGGGGTAGTACAAGGTTGCCATCGCAGTGTAGGCGATGTCTTGCCGCGCAGCGGACTGGCTTAAAGTATCATATAGCGCAATCACATCACCATCGTCGGTTTTTCCCAGGCTGGATAAGGGGATGGTGGACGCCGTATCCAGGCCCAGCTGGCGGCTGTTGATCAGCACATTCACGTAGCGGATGTCCCCCCATTGGGTCAGCGTATTGGCAATCGCCCGGCTGATGATATAGCGTTCCTGGTTTCCAAGGGAAAGTGCGCTGGGGGCTAAGTTGACGGTGGCGGTATCGCCGGAAATCTCAATAGCGCTGCCGGGGTTGAGCGCCAGCTGTACGCTGCTGCTCAAGGGGCTGGCTTGGGTGGTGCCAGCATAGGTGAACAGCCGGCGCAGGGTTAATTCCGCGGGGTGTCTGCTGGGGGAGAGCAGCACCCTTTCCGGGAAGTACTCCAACTGCCCTGTCTTTGCGGAAGGCAGGCAGAGCAAAACCGTCTGCGCGATGCTTTCAGCAGCGTCACCACTGGGTGCCTCATAGGGCAGGGCAATCGGGGGCAGGGTCACCCCTGCGCTTTCTTTGATGGGGATGGAGGCGGTACAGCCCGTCAACAAGGCCAAGGCCAGAATCAGCAGAATAGTTTTCTGGAATTTTCTCATTTGCTGGCCTCCAGGATCCCCTGTAAGGAGCTTAAGCTGAGCATCCATCCCTGATGGTTGCGCAGCATCAGCACAGGGAAATCAAACAGGGTGATGCTTTCCCCGTTCTTCTTCAATATATTGGCACGCAAGGCAACGATGGCGCTGCTGCCATGAGGGGCGATGCGTCCCTCTGATACATCCATCTCCAGCAGCGTGGGAAAGTCCTGCGCCTCTTCCATTTTCATCGGCGGGGACATCTCTTCCCCGGTGACCGCGACCAGCTTTAACAAGCGCTGCCAGTTTTGCTGCTGCCAGGCATGCAGGATGTGGGCAAGGGCCTTGCCAGGTGTAATGATGGCATCTTCATCCCTTGTCAAGGGGCCGGGCAGGTCGTCGCTGTTCTCCAGGTAATAGCGGGCGCTTAAGCGCATGGAGGTGGACAGACCGGGATCGTTTAGAATTAAAACCTGTACATCCCGGTATTTTCCAAATTCTGTTAAGGTGTTTACCAGGGAGGCCATCGCCAGGCGACGCCTGAGGATGGCGGCATCCCGTGCCAACTGGGAGAAGGTATTCTCATTGCCCATGGGTTCCTGCGCCTGTTTTGAGAAGGTGACAAACAGCCGCCCGTTCTCCTCCAGCACGTTGAGAACCTCCGTCCCCCGCGGGAAGAGCGGCACAGCCAGGTTAGAAGCGCCTTCTGGGCCATCCAGCAGCGCTTGAACCAGTGCCTTTTCCAGGCTTTCTGTATGCTTTACGCTGATGCGCCGAATTTCCTGGGTCAGATAAGGGCTGTCCTGATAGCGGAAATACAGCACCGCGTCCACCTGCCGTTTGTTGTCCGGTGCTTCAAAACCCAGGCGGCCTTCCGCGAAAACAAGGGTATGCCAGCTTGACACAAGCAGGCATACCATCCAAAATGCTATAATTCTGTGCGCAAATCCTTGTTTATACATTGTCTTGCATGGGCTCTGGGCCCAGCGTCCATCCGCGCAGTTTGTTCACTGTTCGTTCCAGCGCGTCCCTGGAATCACCCCAAGGCTTGTCCGCGTTGCGGTAGTCAAACTTGAGTGTGAACCATTCCAGCTCCTCTTCCAGCCGCTTGAGGTTGTCATTCAGCAGGTCTTTAGCGGCTGTGGTGAAGCCCTCCAGCGTATCGCCGGACAGCAGTTCCGGTGCCATCCTGAGAGCCCTGGCCGTATCCGGCAGACACAGACCCTTTGAATTTAGGAAGGCCTCGCGGAAAGCCCGCTCCGTCTTCCACAAATGCAGCAGGCTGGCCGTGTACCGGTCCTCCTGCGCCTTCATCTCATCACACAGCAGGCATCGCGCGCTCAGGCTGTCCAGCGGACTGTTGCTGCTGTTTGAGGCGGCTTTCGTTTGTTTAAACAGCCTGCCCAGCCCGCCGCTGCTGCCCTGGTTGCCGCTTGCTTTCAGCGCTTTTTCAACCTTGGGGCGCAAGGTCTGCAGGTGGGATAGCATCATCAGCCCGTGACCCAGCTTGTTGCCGCCGCGAAAGGCGTACATCATCTCTTGGTGATGGCTGCAAAATCCCAGCTCGTTCACCTTGATGCGCGTATCCGGTGACATCACGGAGGCACCTAAGCTGCGGTCCACCAGCAGGCGCTCGGTTTTACGCCGCAGGGCGCACAGGGGACATTCGCTTTCTTCCTTCATCGCGTCCCAGACGGGAATGGTGTCAATGTGATACTTCATTATCGTTTGGGCGCATTGCAATGCGGGCAGGTCTTCAGGTTTTTGAAGGTTTCATTGGAAACATCCCGGTAGTAAAAGCTGGCTTTCAGTGGCTTGTACTTAGCGCCAATGGAGGTGCAGTTGGGATCCAGGTGGTAGTATTCCCCGCCGTCCGCATTGTAATACAGCACGGTGTCAGAGCGCGTGGCGTTAACCTGGGGCACGGCGACCTGTGTGGTGATCTGCACCTGGTTATTGGCTTGATCGCCCTCTTCAGCCATCGCCTGCGCGCCCATATCTGCTTGGGACTGCTGGGCTGTTTGCTGCACCAGTTGGGGGGAGGAGATGGAGTTGGGGTCCACAAACCATTCATTGTTGTTGCGAATCATCAGAATCTGGAACTGATACAGCTGCGCTGCCTGGCCGTCGTTGCGGCCCATGGTCGCGTTCATGGTGATGGTACGTGTCTGATCGGTATCGTTGCCGGAGACATCAATCACCTGGTAGTTTATCGGTGTGCGGATATAGCTTCGGTGGAAGATATCCGTTTCCGCGTCCTGCTCGGTTTCAAACTGGTTCTTCCAGTTGGGCGCGGACAGTTTGACCATCTCGGGATAGTCCTTGGTTGCCCAGGCGGCCATGAACTGGTCCAGTTTTAGCTGCGCCTGGGAGGCAGCGCCTGGGTTGGGCGTGGTCTGATCCTGCACGCCTGCCAGGTTCTCGTTCATGTCTATGATGCTGGCGCTGGTATCATCCGAGAAGATGGATTGCGGGTTCGGCTGCGCCTGGTTGCGCGCGTCGCTTTGCAAAGGCCCACTCACCAAAATGGCGAACAGCACCACCGCAATCATCGCGGTATGGATGACGCCCAAAACGCGCCGGGCGTTGGGTACAAAGGCTTTAAGCAGGTACATCAACCCGATGCAGACCAGGCCGGTTATCACAAAAGCCCAATAAATCCGCGTATCCTTTAACAGCAGGGACACAAAAAAGCCCAATGGCAAGACGGCTACCAGCATCACCTGAAGCAAGATGAAACTGCCTGGCTGAGCGCTGGGACCCAAAGTATGGCTGGGCGCTTTGGCCGGCTGTGGCTTGGCCGGTTTTCGTTTTAGGTCCTGCAGCGGCACGCTGGAGTATCTGGATCTGTTTTCGCTCATGTGCGCTCCCTTTCAATCTTGACATCCATTTTTTATCATCTTCAGGACTGTTAAGAAACAGTCGCACACTATTATATCATATTGACAGAATCTTTTCATTTGTATGAACAAACGGGTGCGCTGCCGCGTGCCCCGCTATTTTCAGTGTTTTGTGGAAGACGCTTGGATAAAACCGCTGAAAAGCAAGCGATTGTGGTGAATCATTGTGAATATGTGGCGGATTGAGTGATAAAAGTGTTGGATGCGTCTACTCACACCCTGATAAGCCTTTTATAAATCTTTTTTAACCACAATTTTATCTCGGCCAAACACCTGGGACAGGGCTTCCAGGTTCTCGTCCTGCTCGTCGTGCTGCGGCTTCGTGACAGCAGGCCGCAGCTCGCCCGCAACAAAGCGAACCTTCTTGCCCATTTCCTCGCTCAAAATGCGGCTGATTGGCGCATTGCGCGCCTCATCATTGAGCAAGGAAGAGAGGATGTCATCCTCCTTTTCCAACTTCAGCGTGAACACATCGTCCATAAAGCCGCCGTACTTGCCGCGGTAGACCATCGAGTATAAGCCTTCATGCTCCCGCGACAGGCGCTTTAACATGTTGTTCCACGCGTCCTTGGGCGTGTTTGCTAAGGGCTGATCGATTTTTGTCTGTACAATCTCCTGCTCCTCGTGAAGGGGCAGCAGGCTGGCGGGTGCCTCGGCAGGGGCGGGCTCATCAGGGACAGCAGGCGCTGCCGCTTCATGGACAGGTTCTACAAGCTCCCCCGCATTATGTACAGGTTCTACAGGCTCTTCCTTTACCGGTTCATCTTGCGGTACCGGCGGATGCACCTCCACCTGCGGGGGAGGGAGGCTCACATCGGGCGGCATGGCAGCCAGGTGATTCATCCTGTGCTCCAACTCACCCAAACGGGTGATGATCGTACTTGGGTCCTTCTCCTGCTGAAGCTGCGTGCTGCGCAGCACAAACAGCTCCAGAATCGCCCGGGGCGAGTTGGACCAGCGCGCGTCCTGCTCAGCCTGCATGCATTTTTCCAGGATAAACAGCAGAAGATCCGCGGATGCGGCCTGTGCCTGTTTTTTAAGCTGACTGGCTTGGTCCTGGGTGATGTCCGTGATGCCCTTGCCTGTCCACTTGAAGGCCAGCACTTGGCGCACATGGGCGTTAAGCTCCCGCAGGCTGACCTGGACATCCCGTCCGCTGCGCATGAATTGATCGGTTAATTGTAGCGCGGAACCGGTGTCACCTTTAATCAGCACATCCAAAAATTCGTACAAGAAATCCTGGCTGACCGCGCCCAAGGCATAGCGCACCTTCTCCTCGGTCAAGTCCTGATCAATGCCCAGGCACATGTCCATCAGGCTCCAGGCGTCGCGCATGCTGCCTTGTGCGGTGGCGGCGATAAGTTGCAGCGCGCCCTCATCCGCGCGAATGCCATCCGTCAAAGCCAGCTTCAGCTGTCTAATCATCTCCTGCTCTTTAATCCGACCAAAGTCAAAGCGCTGGCAGCGGGAAAGGATGGTCGCGGGTAGCTTTTGAGGTTCCGTGGTCGCAAGGATGAACACCATGTATTCCGGCGGTTCCTCCAGCGTCTTGAGCAGCGCGTTGAAGGCTGCGTTGGACAGCATGTGCACCTCGTCTATGATGTACACCTTATATTGAACAAACTGCGGCGGGTAATCCGTCCGGGCCAGCATCTCGCGGATTTCTTCCACCCGGCTGTTGCTGGCGGCGTCCATCTCAAACACGTCCAGTGTCGTTTCGCTCATCAGCGCTTTGCAACTGTCACAAACCAGGCAGGGATCGCCCTTTACTGACTGCTTACAGTTAATGGCCATGGCCATGATACGGGCAGCGCTTGTCTTGCCGGTGCCTCGGCTGCCACAGAATAAATAGGCATGCGCTACGCGGCCCTGCGCCGCCTGGTTGGAAAGCGCGCGCAGGATGGCTTCCTGCCCAACCATCTGCGAAAAGGTCTGTGGGCGCCAGGTACGGTAGAGGGATTGGTAAGCCATCAGATGTCCTCCTCTATCAATTGAGCGAAGCCTTCGCCCAGGGTTTCGTGGGTGTCGGTGATAAACATAAAGGCCTTTTTATCCGCTTCATTCACAATGCTTTTGATCTTGACCACCTCAAAGCGTCCCACCACGCACAGCAACATCTTCCCGCTTCTGCCGGAATAGGCACCCACGGTGTCAAAACGGGTTACCCCGCGTTCCATTTCCTTCATGATGCGTTGTTCAATCTGCTCATACTCCTGGCTGATGATGTAACAGGCCTTGTCGTTGCCAAAGCCTAACAGCATCTGGTCAATGACCTTGATGGTGATGAACACATTGATGATGGCGTGCATGGCGTGCTCAGCGCTCAGAAAAATCCAGGCCAGGACGATAACCACGAAATCAAACGCAAACAGGAAGGAGCCGACAGAGATGGCGCGGATGCGGTGGTGTACGATGCGCGCCAGCAGATCCGTCCCCCCGGTTGTGGCGCTGCCCCTTAAGATGAGACCCAGCCCGATGCCCAGCAGTACGCCGCCAAAAATGGACGCCAGGAGGGGATCCATCACCATCGGCTTAAAGCGCAGCAGGTCGATTAATACGGTAAACAGCGCGGTAGCGAAAATGGTCCGAAAGACAAAGCCCGCGGAGATGATGCGCCAACCCAGAATAAGGAGGGGGATATTTAACACAAGGCTTGTAATGCCAATGGGCAGCTTGAAGTAAAAGTTCAAAATGGTGGTGATGCCTGTCACGCCGCCGGGGGCGATATGGTTGGGTTCCAAAAACAGGGGATAGCTCATCGCGCCAAGAAAGCAGCCGACGACAATCAGCGCGTACTGCCGCACAATTTTGTTGTTTACTATGCTTGTGATGCTCCTCATGCTGCCCCCTCGTTGACTGAATCAGTCGATAACCAGACTATATCATAATTCGGCTTCCAGCCGCACGCATTTCCCGATGATGCGCACATCCGACATCGCAACGACCTCGCTTGCGTTTTGCTGGTCAAAGGTTTGCAACAGCAGCTGGTAGCGCGGCAGGATTTTAATCACATACAGCTGCTTGCCAAGGGGCGTATCCAACAGCATCATCGCGCCGTCCTCTGCCGCTTGGGTGGGGACGACCAGCACCAGATCGCCCTTTTGTACGCGGAAACCGCGCATCCTGTTGTCCGGTGCCTGAAAATAAAAAACCTTCTCCGCTGGCGCGCCCTCAATCTTGCC